>JAPUJS010000083.1 GCA_027296045.1 bacterium
AGGTTTGTCGTAAATGCCCCCTTCTACACCCGGACGTTTGTCGTCATCCTGGGCTTCGAGGCCCCCAGCCGTTATGAGAAGAGCGAGTGTGAAAAAGCAATTCCAAAACGTTTGCATCACAAGGATTCCTTCTGAAGATGCGTGCAATTTCCTCCAAATGTGTTGACATTTCGAGGTTGCCGAGGGCTGACAGTATACAGTGTAAGTGAACGCGTCTATTAATTATATTTATATGACTTTTGTTTTATTAATAAAACAAAAGTCATATAAACGATACACAACTCCGTTGGAAATGTCAATTTAAAATTTATTTTTCTGAAAAATTATTGGAAATCCGCTATTCAGGCCCTATTATAAGTAGTCAAGTATGTATTTACGAAGATCCGCGAATTGTAAAACGGGAGGTACCTATGGATCGTCCCGTCCGTGTGGCTGTGATCGGGGCCAGCGGGATAGGTCAGCACCATGCCCGGTGGTATCATCTTTCGGGCTGTGAGGTGGTTGCATTTGCCGGGACATCGGAGGCTTCTTGTGCCCAAACCCAGGCTCGTTTGAAGGATTATTTTGGATTTGAGGGGCGGGCCTATACGGATGTTGCACAGCTATTGGACAGGGAGCAGCCAGATATTGTGGATGTTTCGAGTCCGTTTCACTTACACCGGGCACACGCATTGATCGCCCTGGAAGCGGGTTGTCATGTGGTGTGCGAAAAACCGCTTTGCTGGGATGTGAAAAAAGAGTTGGATCAAATTGTTGAAGATGGGAAAGCCGTGGTTGCAGGAGCGAAGCAGGCGGGCAAGCTGCTGGCGGTGTCGGCGCAATATCCGGCTTCGATACCCTTTTATTGGCAACTGTATGAACGGGTGCGGGGTTCTCGAGACCCGGTGGAACGGATTAGCATGGAGATGGAGGTAAAGGGGCGGAGAGGGCCCAAATTCCGCGAGGAGATCTGGGTGGATGTAGCTTCCCATCCCTTGAGTCTGGTCCTCGGTTTTTTACCCGGTGGCGCCATCGATTTTGAAACGGCTTCTTGTGTGATTGCCGAACGGGAGAATCGGGCGACATTTGATTATGTCACGCCCGAGGGGCGTTGTGCTGTCGAAATCATTCTCCGAGATATTGACGACGGATCGCCGGTGCGGCGGTTTGGGGTGAACGGTTTTCTGGCGGATTGGGAAGGTTTCCCAGATGAAAACGGGGTGTATCGGGCACGTTTGAGCCACGGGGAAGAGGAAATTTCCTGCAAGGATTTTATGCATATTTTGATCGATGAATTTGCAAAAGCGGTGCGAGGCGATGGCGGGCAGGTTGTGGTGTCTGGCGAGGCGGGGCTTATCAATTTAACCTACCAAGCCGATTTGCTCCGGCAAGCAGATCGGCCCTCCTGATTATTTCCAGGTCTTGAGAGGACATTTTGAAGGCTGAAGCCGATATTGCCGTGGTGATTACGTCCCATAACTATGGGCGCTATCTGGGACAATGCTTGCAGTCGGTGGCCGACCAGAGCTTGCGCCCCAAAGAAGTGGTGGTTGTAGACGATGCCAGCACGGATGAAACGGCATTGGTGATGCGGCAATTTCCGGAGGTGGCGTATTATTCGGTATCGTTCCACAATGGCAATCGGGCGCGAAATTTCGGGTTTTCACAGGTGTCCTGTAAGGCCGTGGTGTTTTTCGATGCCGATAATTATATGACCCCCGATTTCCTGCAGGTATTGTACGGGTCGTTGACCAGGGCCGAAGGGGTCGATTTTGTATATTGCGACCGGATTCATTTTGGGGAAGGTGATGTGTCCTGGTATCCCCATCCCATGGGACTCTGGCAATCCCGGCCGTTTGACCGGGTGCTTTTGAAGACGTTTAACTATATTGATCTGGCGTCGTTGATGTGGTCCCGCAGCTTTCCCGGTTTCGATGAAACCCTCCAGCGCTATCAGGATTGGGATTTGTGGTTGAATATGGTTTTGAAAAACGGAAGGCTCGGCCAATATGTGGCCGAGCCCCTGTTTTATTATCGGGTGCATGGGATGAAATCGAGCCGTTTGCAGGGCCGGGGTCGGGCCCGCTGGCACATTAGGCGAAAATATCGAATTGGGTTCGGGGCTTTGCCGGGAGTGCGAAATCTATTCTGGCTTTATCGATCGAGCCGACAGATCAAGGCGGGCTTGCGACGAATTTTGGGTGGGCAGATTTTATCTTGACTCGCACTTGTCGATGTCCTATCTTTTAATACCCTTGCGGTGAACCTCGTTTTATTCGCTTACTCCCCCCTTGTAGGCGATGGGGATCGTCCGATTTCTCCCTCCAATTCAATCGATTTCCCCCGATATTTTAACAGCGGGATCTTACATCTATGGCCCAGATTTTGGTCGTTGACGACGATGCAACGATTCTGGCTCTGGTGAAACGTATGTTGGCAATGGAAGGGCATACGGTTGCGGTGGTCGGAGATGGAATCGAAGCATTGAAATATCTGGATGTCCTTATTCCAGATTTGATTTTGAGCGATATCAGTATGCCGCGCATGGACGGACAGGCTCTTTTTCTGGAAGTCCGTGCGCGGGGTCTTGAAGTTCCCTTTGTGGTCATGTCTGGGCATTTGATGGAAGGAGAAAGCGGTCGTTCTGGGTTCGACGGGTGGCTTCCCAAGCCGTTTTTGCTCGAAGATTTGATTGCAATAATCGACGCTACCCTGGTTAGACAACCGGTTTAGAAGGGCAATAAAAAGGGCAGCCTGTTGGCTGCCCGGATCGAAAACGCAACTTTCTGAAAGGAAGGTTGCGTTTTTTCTGTCTGGGTCAGAATCCGAGACATTTGAGGAATTTCTTTTTGGTCCCCGATTTTTTCTGGGCGTTCCACGCTTCTATTTTTTCGTAATAAGGGTTTTCTTCTTCCTCTTCCCACGTACACAGAGCTTTGATTTCTCCGAGGGTCTGATAGCCGTCCAGTTCGTAGGGGCATTCGACGGAGTTGCTGATGCTCAACAGTTGAATTTCGCCCTTTTCGCCAAATTCGACGTCGAAGGGATAGCGGCGACAGGTGACGGGACGGTGCTCATAAATGGTGCAGAGGTCGTCTTCGCCGAGATACTGGCACCCTTCTTCGGTACGGCGCAAACCCATAATGCGCAGGCCGACTTTCAATTGGATCCATCCGGGCTGATCTTTGCCCCAGGCGATTTCACTGGGTTTGTAGAAGTCGACAACTTCGGCGGCTTTTTGACCGGTTCGATGGATGACGCGTCGGATGTCTTCGTCGGTAACCAATACGATGGGTTCTCTACAGCAATTGCCACAGCAGGTACACCGGAAGTGGAGTAGGTTTTGCCATTCTTGTGCCATGATTCTCCCCAATCAAAACACAGGTGATGGGTTTGTTTGCTTGTGGATGTTCCACAACATAGGCAGAGGAAGGGACCGTGTCAAGAGGAGGGAGCTTTATTGTGACGAATTTTATCTTTTGTTGGTTTCGAGGTGTTGTTTATATTGAGACAATATGGGGCTCGGGAAGGGGTATGGGGCGGGTGTATCCGGTTGGATTTTTTGGCCTATGATTGCGCTTGTTCTGAACATTGTTTTTTCGGTTCTTTTCTTTCATGTTATTCGATCTGCACAGGTGAAGGGTCAGAATATGATGGTGGTGGCGGCGGTGAATTATGTACTGGCTTCCTCGATCTGTTTTGGTCTGAGCTGGGCGGGAGATAATCTGGCGTTTTCCGGGTCAACGCTTTTTTGGGGTGTGGTGCAGGGTGTGATGTTTATCGGGACCTATTATCTCATTTGTGTTTCGATGTCTCTTCGGGGGATGGCCATTGCCACGGCGATTACGCGGTTGTCGGTGGTGATTCCGGTGCTGGCGTCGATTTTTTACTGGGGTGAGATTCCCAGCGTTTTTCAGATTGTGGGCATTTTGGCCTGTCTGGTGGCTTTGCCTTTCATTTGTGCCCGTGCCCACCGGGCCGGGGTAAATGAACCATTAGGCTGGCGGGGTATTTTGATTGTGGGCACGCTTTTTGTGGGGATGGGGGTGGTGGGTGTGGCGTCCAAGGCTTTTGTCGAATCCAATGTGCCGGATGCCCAGACCACGTATATGGGCGTGCTTTATGGGGTTGCAGGTATCGGGGCGATTGCCAGTTTTGTATTTCCTTTCTGGCGGACTTCCTTCCAGGGGGTGTGGGACGGGGTGAAGCTGGCGGTGGTGAATGTGGTCAGCATTCTGGCATTTTTGGTGGCGTTGGATCAGGTTGTTGGGGTGGTGGCTTTTCCGGTGCAGGCGGTGGGGGGGTTGCTGGCCAATACACTTTTTGCCGCGGCTGTCTGGCAGGAACGCTTTGCGCGGATGACGTTGGTGGGAATGGGGATTGCCGTGATGGGATTAGTTCTGGTAAATGTGAAGTAGGGCCACTTTTAGGATTCCGTCTGACGCCTTATCTGATGCTGGGGTTGATCCGGGAAGAAACTTTGATGCAGGATGTGTGGATGTTGCCGACCGTGGCTTTGGAAGCGCTTGTAGGGATCTGGTTGAACCGCCGGTTGTCGGCGGCCTGGTTCAGCCGAGCTATCCTGGCCATTGTGCTGGTGATTGGTATGAAGCTGATGTTTTCTTGAGGAGCCGAACTAACGGAACTGGATATGGGTGATCCTGTACATCATACGGTTGATGTTGACGATCCTGAGGCGTTGAATCGGTTTTGGACAATAGCCAATGCCTTCAGTCTGCTGCGCGTTGTGTTAACCCCACCCGTACTCTGGCTGATCTGGCTGGGGTTGGACTATCGTTGGTGGATGTTCGGGCTGGTTGTTGTCATGATTCTCAGCGATATACTGGATGGGTATTTTGCACGCCGGTTTGGCGAGATCACGCGGTGGGGCAAGATTCTGGATCCGCTGGCCGATAAGGTGGCGATTGGGACCATTACCCTGCTTCTGGTCTTTACGAGGGGGTTGCCCGTCTGGGTTGCTGTTGTGGTGGTAGGGCGAGACATCCTGATTTTGCTGGCGACTTTGATTTTAATGAATCGGGTGAAGATTGTGATTTCGTCCAACATTTGGGGTAGAGTGGCAACGCTGGTGATGAGCCTGCTGTTGATCGCTTATTCAATGGACTTTGCAGGGTTCAAACAGCCGTTGTTGATGCTAGCGGCCGTCCTGTTGGTGGTTTCGTGGTTTACTTATTTTTTGGGATTTCTGAGAGCGATGCGCGGGAGCGAGCCAGCGTGAGTCGGGGTAATTTCAATGGGACATTAGGAGAGGGCACACGGATCAGCGTGATTGTTCCGGTGCTGAATGAGGCCAAAATACTGGGGGCCTGTTTGGAACAGTTTCGGGGACAAGAAAATGTTGAGGTCCTGGTGGTAGATGGGGGGAGTATGGACGGGACGGATCAAGTTGTCGAATGTAGGGGATTTGCACAATGGGTTGTTTCCCCTCAGGTGGGCCGAGCTGTGCAGATGAATTGCGGGGGGGCTATTGCTACCGGGGATGTGCTGTGTTTTTTACACGCTGATACGTATTTGCCCGAAGGCGGTGTGCAGATGATGGTCGATTCTTTGAAAGATCCGACGACTGTGGGGGGGCGATTTCGGCTGGGGCTTTCCGAATCGACACCGATTTTTCGACTGATTGCCTGGATGAGTACCATTCGTTCCCGGTATTTGGGCATTACCTATGGCGATCAGGGGATTTATGTTCGAAGGTCGGTGTTTGAGGCGGTGGGTGGATATCCGGAGCAAGCTCTGTTTGAAGATTCTGAATTTTGTTCGGCTGTTTCAAAATTGGGGCGCTTTGTGATGCTGGAAGAACGGGTGTGCAGTTCCACCCGGCGCTGGCGCGAGTGGGGGGTGTTGCGGACGGTGATCCGGATGTGGGTGTTGCACATTTTGTATGCGTGTTCGGTTTCCGATTTGCGGTTGAGCCGCTGGTATCGGCAGGTGCGGTAAGGGGGATCGCAGAGGGCCGCAGATCCCTGCCCTCCCGCACCCGAAAGATGGATGGTTACTTGATTTGGAGGTTGAATGCAATACCGACGATTTGGGAAGACAGAGTGGGAGGTGAGTGAGATTGGGATGGGGGGATCGTGGTTTTATGGGAGGCCGGAGGAGGGGCTCTTGCCGGTATCGCACGGGGTGGAGGTGGTGGAACGGGCTTTGGAGTTGGGGGTAAATTATTTTGATACGGCGCCTCTTTATGGGCAGGGGCGAAGTGAGGAGGTTTTGGGGACGGCTTTGAAAGGGGTGACCGAACCGTACTATTTGGCGACAAAGGTGGGATATTATCCGGAGCCGTTTGATTATAGACGCGATGCCATCTGGCAAGGGCTGGACGCGAGTTTGCGGCGGTTGAAACGGGATCACGTACATCTGTTGCAGGTTCACGAGGCGGAGCAAGCGGGGTGGGGAGGGATTTTTGAGGAAGGGCGGGCTCTGGAAACGCTGTTGGATATTCAATCGCAGGGGATTTGTGATTATATTGGGCTTACGGGGTCCGATTTGGGTTTGATGAGTCGGGTGCTGGAAGAGACAGACGCGTTTGTATCGGTGATCACGTTTTGCAAATACGATCTGTTGACACAGGAGGCCAAGGAACAGTTGGTGCCCACGGCTGCAGAACAGGATGTGGCCGTGATTGCGGCGTCTCCTCTTCACGCCGGGCTTTTAGGATCGAAGCGGGACGATTGGATGGAGACGGGTCGCTTTCAGGATCTGTATGACCGGTTGGAACGGATTGAAGATTTATTGAAAGGAGAACCCGAGGGGGTGAGCCGAATCGCACTTCGATATTTGCTGTCGGACCCGCAGGTAAAGGTGGTGCTGTGTGGGGTCCGAAACGTGGAAGAACTGGAAGGGTGTGTGTCGGTATCGGATGGGGAATTTTTGCCTGAAGATTGGATTGCCGAAATTGAGGAGATTTCAAAATGAAACTCGTTCGATTGGGATTTGTCGGGGTGGGCCATATTAGCACTCGGGCACATTTGCCGCCGCTTGCAGAAATGGCAGAGGCCGGCGAGGTGGTGCTCCAGGCATTTTGTGATGCCAACGAGCAGACGGTTCAGGAACAGGGCAAGGCGTTTGGTGCCCAATCGGTGTATACGGACCCTCGTGAAATGTTGGAGCAAGAAGATCTGGACGCGGTCTATGTGTGTATTCCGCCCACAGCGCATACCGATGTGGAGGAACAGGTTGCCGAGCGGGGACTCGGGTTGTTTGTAGAAAAACCGCAGACCCTGGATATGGCACAGGCCGTTCGATTTCATACGGCAATTGAAAAGGCAGGGATCGTGTCTCAGGTGGGGTTTATGAGTCGGCCCAACGGGTGCGGGATCTTTTGGCCGACCGGCAACCCAGACACGCGCAGTTGCAGTTGTTTTACAGCGGAAAGCACATTCGGTATTGGACCAGCCGGTTTGAGTTGTGTGGGGGATCGTTTGTGGAGAATTCGATTCACACGGTGGATCTGCTCCGATTTTTTTTGGGCGATATCCAAAAAGTATCGGCATTTTATGTGTATCGAGAACCCGGGGAGGGGCCCGAACCGATCAATTTGCCGCACGTGTACAATGCCAATTTTCAATTTCAAAGCGGTGTGGTGGCCAATGCGACCACGTCCCGGGTGCTGACCAATGTATCGGTTTCCAGGCGTGCACTGGTGATTGTGTCGGACGATTCGTTGATTGAATGGTCTGCAGACAAGGTGGTGGAAAATGGAGAGACGGTGTGGGAACGGGAGGGAGGAGAGCGGGAAAATGCGTTTGCAAACCAGGCCAGGGCGTTTGTGGCGGCGGTTCGGGCAGGAGACCCCGATCGAGTGCGAAGTCCTTATGGCGAAGCGTTGAACAGTTTGGCGGCGGTGCTGGGTGCCAATGTGTCGGCAGAACGGGGGGGCGAGGTTCTGGATCTGGGTGAATTTGCATCCTGAGAAAGGCTGTTATGGAATATCGTAAACTGGGAAAGAGTGGTTTGCAGGTTTCACCGGTGTGTTTGGGCACCGCCTTTCGAGGGTTCTGGCACGGCGACAATGATGAGGCGACCTGTATTCAGGTGGTGGAACGGGCGGTGGATCTGGGGGTGAATTTTATCGATTGTGCCAATTTTTATTACCAGGGAACCTGTGAGGAAGTTCTGGGCAAGGCACTCAAGGGGATGGGCAACAAGCGGGACGATCTGGTGGTGACGAGTAAGGTGTGGAGTCGGATTGGCGAGGGACCCAATGACCAGGGTTTGTCGCGGTTTCACATCTTGCGGGAGATGGATCGCAGTTTAAAACGGTTGCAACTGGATCATATTGATCTTTATCTTCTCCATAACTTTGATCCCGACACGCCGTTGGAAGAGACGCTGCGGGCAATGGACGATGTGGTGCGACAGGGGAAGGCCCGATATGTGGGGTGCTGTAACTGGACGGCGGCCCAGGTGGTGGAGGGGCTCTGGGCGGGGGATCGGCTGGGGTTGGATCCGTTGATGTGTTTGCAGAATCAGTATAATTTGCTGCATCGCTGGGAGGTGGAGCCCGAATTGTTTCCCCGGTGCCGACAACACGGGTTGGGTTTGATGACCTATAGTGCTGTGGCTGTGGGGCTGTTGACCGGGAAGTTCAGACGAGGGCAAGCACCGCCTAAGGGGTCGTTGTGGGACGGGCGTCGAGAGCAGTTTGACAAGATGATGACCGAACGGGTAGACGCGATTATTGAAAAGGTGATCGAGATTGCCGGAGACAATGGCAAGACGCCGGCCCAGGTGTCGGTGGCCTGGATTCTGGATCACGAGGAGGTAAGTTCGGCCATCATGGGGCCGGATTTGCCCGAGCACGTAGATGAAGTGTGCGGGGCCCTGGACTGGGCTTTGAGCGCAAACGAGCGTCAGGCACTGGATACGGTGTCGGAACCGGATTGGTTGCAACGATACGATCACCCTCCATCGTGAGGGTTTACAGGAGTGTACGAAATGGACGAGAACCCTGCACTTGCAGAAGTGTTTGAAGAGGCGGGTATGCCGCTGGTCCGGTTGTTTACACCCCGGGAAGCAAATAAGACGCTGCCTCTGGTCAAGCGGATTGTGTCGGATATTGTCGATATGGGACGTCGGCTGAGGCAGATGGCTGCAACCCTGGGTCCAAATGCAGATGAGGATGAAGAGGTGAAGCGACTCCTGGTTGAGTTTCAAGATGTGTTGCGAGAAATGGAACAGTTGGGGTGTTCGTACAAGGATTATAATTTTGATATCGGGTTGGTGGATTTTCCGGCTGTAATTGACGGGGAAGCCGTGGTGTTGTGCTGGCGAAGCGATGAGCCTTCTGTGATTTATTATCACGGGCTCTATGCCGGCTTTGTCGGACGGAAAGCAATTCCTGACGCTTTGTTAGAACCTGAGGAGACAGCATGACGGTTGACGAATTGTTTGCACGATTTCCAGAGATTCCGGCGGATCTTCACGACGAGCCCCTGCTTGCCGAATTTGCCGAGACCTTTGACCGCTTGCTTCAGCTTGCACAAAAGCCCAGTGCCTGTGCCGAGCAACACGATCGGGGAAATCAGTATTATTTGAAGCTGGTGGGGCCGATGGATATTTATCGTTACGGCCTGTATACGCGGGAGCGGGTGCTGGGAGAAATTCAAACCCATTTGAAGGCCTACCAGGCCGATCCGGAAGGTTTTGCAGACGGTCTGGTTTCTGAAAATGCGTAAGGGGCTTGAATTGTATGGCCGATCATGGGATATTTTTTCAGAGTCTCTCGGAATTGGGTGCCCGATATCGCAGGGCAGAACTTTCTCCGGTTGAGGTAACAGAGGCTTTTCTGGATCGCATCGAAAGGGAACAAGCCCGGACAAAGGCCTATATTACGGTGACCGCCGATCGGGCATTGGCAGATGCTCGGGCGGCCGAGAAAGCCCTTCGGGATGGCACGGATCTGGGACCGCTGCACGGCATTCCGGTGGCGCTAAAGGATTTGTTTGATACGGCAGGGGTGCGAACGACGTGGGGGTCGAAGGTGAGGGCCGATTTTGTGCCAGATACTTCGGCGACTGTGGCAACAAAGCTCGCGCAGGCAGGCGCCGTGTTGTTGGGCAAGACCAATATGGTCGAATTTGCGTTTGGCCCCTACGGGTTGAATCCGCACTATGGCACGCCGCCCAATCCCTGGAATCCCGATTGTGTACCGGGCGGGTCCAGCAGCGGGTCCGGAGCTGCTGTTGCCAGGGGGTTGGCAACCGCAGCGTTGGGAACCGATACGGGCGGGTCGGTCCGGATTCCGGCCTCTTTTTGCGGCATTGTCGGACTGAAGCCCACACTGGAGCGCGTGAGCCGGGCAGGGGTGATGCCGTTGAGCTGGACGCTGGATAGTATCGGGCCTATGACCCGGTCTGTTGAAGACGCGGCCCTGGTATTTTCTGCCATTGCAGGACCCGATCCGGCCGATCCGGTGACACAGGGGCAGGTGCTGGTGGATGTGATGGCTGGTTTGAAGGGGAATGTGGAGGGGATGCGGGTTGGTCTGGTGCGTGATCCGTTTTGCACGGAGGCAGATGCCGATGTGCTTGCAGCTTTCGAGCAAGCCGTGACCGTTTTGGCAGAGCTGGGAATTGCGGTCGAGGATTTTGTATTCTCCGAAGCCGAGGACGAATTGTCGGAAGAACTGGCCGGGAGGGGAAGTTCGACCCTTATGCCGGTGGAAGGGTTTGCAGTTTTCGAGGATTTGATTGCCGAATGTGGGGAGGAATGGGACCCCAGGATCCGGGGACGGATTGAGGCCGGGGCGGAGATTTCGGCACCGGTTTATGCGCGGGTGTTGAGAGACCGAGCCGCTTTGAGACAGTCGGCGCAAAAAACGCTGATGGCTGTGGATGCCGTGGTGTGTCCTACCATGTTGACCGGGGCACCGCGGATTGCCGATGTGGATCGGGCACCGGTGCGATTGACCACACGATTGGTGAATTTTTTAGGATTGTGTGCCGTGTCTGTGCCCTGCGGATTTACCGAAAGCGGGTTGCCTGTGGGGTTGCAGATGGTTGGAAAACCATTTGATGAAGCAACTATTTTAAAGCTGGCCTATGCCTATGAACAGGCTACGGATTGGCATTTGAAACGGCCTCCCGATGGTTGATTACCCAACCGGTCGACTGCGGGGGGTTCGGCTCTGAACGATTCGCGATTCTGCGAATATAGGACCAAAGAGGGCACTATGGCGACCATACTTATTGCCAATCCCTATGATCGCGAACGGCAGCGATTTAGAGATGCACTTGAGGATGACGGGCATACCTTCTTTCTGTGTAAAAACGGGGAGGAGGTGCAGGCCGCACTTCAAGAAGTCCATCCGGATCTGGTGATTACGGACGTAGATTTACCGGGGTTAGATGCGTTTGAACTGGTGCGTTTGTTGGAGCACCGCGCTCCGGACAAGGGGATCCCCCTCATTGTTGGTCATTCCGGCCAACAGGAAGGGGAAAACCTCCAGCCTGCTCGAGATGCCAATGCCTTTACCTGGATGGGGTTTTCGGCCGGTCCGGATGATTTGAGAAAGATGGTTCGCGCACGTCTGGAGATAGGCCGGGTGAATCGGGTGCAGGGTAAAATTTTGGTGGTGGACGATGATCTTTCCATCCGCCAATTGTTGGAGCGACAGCTGAAAAAGGAAGGGTTTGAGGTGATTACCGCTCTAGATGGGGCGGAAGGGCTGGAGCGGCTGGAAGAGGGGCCGGATCTGGTGCTGACCGATGTGGCAATGCCCGGGGTGAACGGGTTTGAATTTTTGGAGCGAATGCGGTCTGAACCTCGATATCGAGAGATCCCGGTGATTGTGATGACAGCCCACGCAGAGGGGGCAGACGATGCAGCCCGGGGCCTGGATCTGGGTGCCAACGATTATGTACGAAAGCCGTTCGAATGGCAGGAGCTGTCCGCCCGGGTTCAGACGCATTTGCGGGTGCGGGAGATTTATCAGCTGTCGATGGAAAAACAGCGGGATCTGGCCATTATCGAACTGGCCGGGGCTGCCGCCCACGAGATCAACAATCCGCTTGCCGTGGTGATGACCCGCCTGGAATTGATGCTGGGACGGATGAACGAAGGGGACGCGTTGTACGAAGAGTTGCAAAAAATCGACGGCCTAGTGGCACGTATTGCAGGCGTGGTGAAGAAAATGAGTCAGGTGCGGCGCTATCAGGTGCAGAATTATTGTGGGGATGTCAATATCATCGACCTGGATGCGGCGTCATCGGATGACTAAAATCCATATCGGTCTCAGAAAGCGTTGTGATTAAAGCGTCCCTTTGAGAGTTGTGGTGTTGTCCTTGTGGAGGTTTTATGCAGGTTTCTCGACGGCATTTTTTGAAGCGGGCGAGCGCTGTTTCGTTGGGCTTTGCTGGATTGTATCGATTTTTGGATGCGCCCCTGTCGGCCGCTGAGATTCCGTTTGGATATGGTGATCTGGTGACCGATCCGGAGGGGGTTTTTGATCTGCCCGAAGGATTTTCCTACCAGATTATTTCGCGGTTTGGCGACACGATGGACGATGGGTTGCGCGTGCCTTCGCTGCACGACGGGATGGCGGCGTTTCCGGGGCCGGATGGGCGCACGATTCTGGTGCGGAATCACGAGATCAGTCCGAGTACGGGGAAGAAATTGGGGCCCTTTGGCGATAATCAGGAGCTGTTCAGTCGGGTGGATCCGGCCAAGGTGTACGATGCCGGGCGGAATGATGTGCCGTGTCTGGGCGGGACGACGACGCTGGTTTACAATACGCAGACGCAGGAATTGGAGCGCCATTTTCTGAGTTTGACGGGTACGATTCGCAACTGTGCGGGCGGGCCGACGCCGTGGAATACCTGGATTTCGTGTGAGGAGACGGTGATTACGGCCTATCGACCGCCGAAACCGGGCGAGCCGTATTACGACTACAAGCCGGACAAGGATCACGGGTATCCGTTCGAGGTGCCGGCGACCGATCAGATCGGGCTGGTGGATCCGGTGCCGTTGAGAGAGATGGGGCGGTTTTATCGGGAGGCAATTGCTGTGGACCCCCAATCGGGTGTGGTGTATCAGACGGAGGATCGTCCGGAGGGAGCGCTCTATCGCTTTATCCCGAATAAACCCGGCCAGCTGGTTGCCGGCGGGCGGCTTCAGGCGCTGGTGGCGCTGGATCGCAAGCAGCTCGATACCCGGAACTGGCAGGCCGCACGGGTGCGGATCGGCGAGTCGTTTCCAGTGACCTGGGTGGATATGGAAGATGTGGAATCACCCCAAGACAATTTGCGGCTCCAGGCGTTTTCAAAAGGGGCGGCTCTGTTCGCGCGTGGGGAGGGAATGTGGTATGGCAATCACGTAGTTTATTTTGTTTGCACCACCGGGGGGAAGAGCCAGCGCGGGCAGATTTGGAAGTACACGCCCAGTCCTGTGGAAGGCACGTCGGAGGAAGCGCACGCGCCCGGTGTGTTGTCGCTATTTGCCGAACCGGACGATGCGTCGATTTTGGATCGGGCGGACAATATCACGGTTGCACCCTGGGGCGATGTGATTATTTGTGAAGATGGGGCGGGCAAGGATTATTTGGTGGGGATTACGCCGGAGGGCAAGGTTTATAAACTGGCGCGCAATGCCCTAAGCTCGACCGAGTTGGCCGGGGGGACCTTCTCACCGGACGGGAGCACCTTTTTTGTGAATATCCAGGGCAAAGGGTTGACGCTGGCGGTTACCGGACCCTGGAGAAATGTGTAGGAAGGACGATGTATGTGGAACGCGGCCCTGGAATGATAGGGCCGCTTTTTTT
>JAPUJS010000084.1 GCA_027296045.1 bacterium
ATGTTGACGGAGCTGCTTCCCGGTCGGACCCTGGAGGAAGCTGAGCAGCTTTCCAGAGTCGATATTTAAAAGGCACTCGGCGGGTTGCCGCCAAACCGTAAGAACGCTGACGACCAGGCTGCCGAATTTGTCAGGGCAGCGGTTCAGGACTATCGGTCTCGGCTCCGAACGTGAATCTTTCATAACCTCTTTGTGAAGGGCAGGGCATGTTCTGTGTCCTGCTCTTTTTTTCTCCATTGGTTTTGCTCTTTATGCCACCTTTGACCGAGCAGATTAAGAAAATCGCCTTCCAACTCGGATTTGATCCGGTTGGTATTGCCCCTGCTCAACGTCCGGCGCACTGGAATTTTTATCAAGATTGGATCCAACGCGGGTTTGCGGGCAAGATGGCGTATCTGGGTCGCAACTTGGATCGGCGAGAAGATCCAGAAGCGGTGTTGCCGGGGGCGAAGTCCCTGCTTTGTGTGGGAATGAATTATTTATCGAAAGAAGGTCCGGAGGAAGCATCCGTTCTACCGCAGGGTCAAATTGCCCGATATGCCGGGGGAGAGGACTATCACGATGTGATGAAGGCCCGGCTTTTTGAGCTTCTGGAAGCCATTCAAGGGTTGGCGCCGGAAGCAGAAGGCCGCGTTTATGTGGATACCGGGCCGATTTTGGAGCGAGACTTTGCAGCCCAGGCGGGTCTGGGGTGGTTTGGCAAAAACACCTGTTTGATCCACAAACGCAAAGGGTCATGGTTTTTCCTGGGCGAGATTTTGTTGACGCTGGAGTTGGATTTTGACACGCCTCAGATGGACCATTGCGGGACCTGCACGCGGTGTCTGGATGCCTGCCCCACCGACGCATTCGAGGCACCTTATGTACTGGATTCTCGGCGGTGTATTTCGTATCTTACGATTGAATTAAAAGGCGCAATTCCCCGGTCCTTGCGCGCGGGCCTTGAGGATTGGGTTTTTGGATGTGATATTTGTCAGGAGGTATGTCCCTGGAATCAGAAACACGCCCGGGCGACCGAGGAAGAGGCTTATCAGACCCGGGAAGGGTTGGCCAAGCCCGATCTGGCCTGGTTGCTGGAAATGGATCAGGCTACTTTCAGTCGAACCTTTAAAGGAAGCCCCATCAAGCGTACCAAGCGCCGGGGGCTTTTGCGAAATGCAGCAGTGGCCCTGGGCAACGTTGGGGGGCAGTCGGACGTTCCGGTTTTGATACGGGCGTTGAAAGATGACGAACCCCTGGTGCGAGCACACGCTGCTTGGGCACTGGGACGCATTGGCGGAAAGGTTGCCAGATCGGCTTTGGAGCAGGCAAATGAATGCGAGGGCGATCCAGACGTCCGCGAGGAAATTCTTCTGGCATTGGGAGATCTTGGTTCGCCTGTAACAGCGCTCTGAAGGGCGCGAGGATGGGTTTCCGGGCTGTGATAGGATCGATGAAATGCGTTGCCTTGTCCTTGTATAGATGCTTTAGATTTATGAATCGAGGTTATTTTCTGTGGCTGAACTTTTAAACATTGAACTGGATGGGCGGCCGGTGGTCTCTGACACAATATCCGAGCCTGAGATCCCTGTGGTGCGGGGTCAGAAGGTCTATATTGAGACCTACGGGTGTCAGATGAATGTGTCAGACACAGAATTGATGATGGGGATTTTGAAACGTGCAGGATATCAATCTTCTTCCCGTCCCGAAGACGCCGATGTGGTGTTGTTGAATACCTGTGCCATTCGGGAACACGCCGAAGAACGCGTGGTGGGCCGGTTGAATCAGTTGAGTTATCTGAAGGTCAAAAAACCGCATCTGGTGATGGGCGTTTCGGGTTGTATGGCCAAACATCTGGCCGATGAATTTATGCACCGGGTGCCCAGTGTCGATCTGGTGCTGGGGCCAGATTCGTACAGGCGGCTGCCCGATTTGATCGCCGAGGCATCCAGAGAACCCGCCCTGGATGTTCGTCTGGATCGGGACGAGGACTATCTGGGGTTGGATCCATTGCGAAAGAACGGGACCCATGCCTGGATCACGATTATGCGCGGGTGCGATAAATTTTGTACGTTCTGCATTGTTCCCTATGTGAGGGGCCGGGAACGAAGTGTTTCTGCCCCCGAAATTGTACGACAGGCAGAAGTCGCTGCTTCGGAGGGGTTCCAGGAAGTCACCCTTTTGGGACAGACGGTAAATTCGTATCGCCATGGTGATTGCGATTTTGCCGATCTGCTGCAAATGGTTGCGGGAGTGGATGGGATTCGGCGGATTCGATTTACTTCACCGCATCCGAGCGATTTTACGGACAAGCTGATCGATACGATGGCCGGGGAAGAGAAAATTTGTCGATTCGTTCACCTGCCAGTTCAGTCCGGGTCCGATTCTGTGCTTGGGGCGATGAAGCGGAACTATACCGTATCGGAATACCTGAATCTGGTGGACCGGTTGAGATCTACGATGCAGGGATTGTGTTTGTCTACAGATGTGATCGCTGGCTTTTCGGGTGAGACGGAAGCGGATTTTGAAGCAACCTTGGATCTAATGCGACAGGTGCGGTACGATTCGGCCTTTATGTTCAAATATTCACCTCGCGAGGGGACCGTGGCCCATCGGGAGATTGCGGACACGGTTTCTGAAGTAGAAAAGGGCCGACGGCTGGAGGCCGTGATTGCTTTGCAGAATCAGATTTCGGAAGAGATCAATCGGACGTATGTGGGGAAAAAGCTGGATATTCTGGTGCAGGGTGATGCAAAAAAGGGCAAGGGATTGGCCGTTGGCAAGTCCGACGGGTTTAAGACCGTGGTATTTCCGCGATCTGGGATAAAAGACAATACGTTTGTGCAGGTGGAGATTCAAAAGACAACCTTGAAAACATTGACCGGACACCCCGTGCTTTCCCAGGTAGCATCGTGTTAATGCAGATCGAAAAACCCAGGCCCAAACGTCGACTGCCCACCTGGTTTCGTGTGCAGGCCCCTGGCAGTGCCAAGTATCTGGAGCTGAAACGGCTGATACGGGGATTTGGTCTGCACACGGTTTGTGAGAGTGCCCGGTGTCCAAATATTGGCGAATGCTGGAACAGTGGTACCGCGACGTTTATGATTCTGGGAGATATTTGTACTCGGAGTTGTGGGTTTTGCGCGGTAAAGACCGGGCGGCCCGAAGGATTGGATTTGGAAGAGCCCGAGCGGGTGGCCGAGGCCGTTCGGCATTTGGGACTTCGGCATGCGGTGGTGACTTCGGTGAATCGGGATGAACTTGCCGATGGAGGGGCTCAGATTTTTGCGGAGACAATCCGATCCATCCATCGGCTTTGTCCGAATACGAGTGTAGAGGTTTTGATCCCCGATTTTCAGGGAAACTGGGATGCCCTGGCGCTGGTTTTGGAGGCGGGCCCGGAAATTTTAAATCACAATGTGGAAACGGTTCCTCGGCTTTATAAATGGATGCGTCCACAGGCTCGATATGAGCAGTCATTGGAACTGCTTCGCCGGGCCAAGGTTTTGCGGCCGGATATTCCGACCAAGTCGGGTATGATGGTTGGCGCCGGGGAGACCTTTTCAGAAGTGCAGGAAACGATTGGGGATCTTGCAGATCAGGGGACGGATATTTTGACCGTCGGGCAATATCTACAGCCTTCTCCTGCTCACCTCCCGGTGGATCGGTTTTATCATCCGGACGAATTTGCAACATTGAAACATCTTGCCAAAGGACTGGGATTTGACCACGTTGAATCCGGTCCGCTGGTGCGGAGTTCTTATCACGCCGCCGAACAGGTAGAACGGGTGTGAACGATGTTTGATTTTAAGGGGCTGTTGGAGAAGAAACAACAGGGGGGTACACCGGCTGATGCCTCTGCTTCTTTTGTGCAGGTTGGCCAGGTCTCGGACGTGCCTCCCGGTGCCGGGAAAGTCTTTACGGTGATGGGGCGTGAGATCGGGGTGTTCAACATCGACGGCGTGTTTCATGCGATTAACAATATTTGTCCGCATCAGTACCGCGCGATCGGAACCGCAGAATTTCAGGGCAAAATGCTGACCTGTCTCTGGCATAGTTTTGAGTTTGATGTCGAAACAGGTGCCTGTGCTGTTGCGCCTCAATTCCAACTGACGAAATTCCCGGTACGGGTGGAAGGCGAAAACCTCCTGGTGGCATTGGGTTGAAGCAGATTAAACCATCTTTATATACGGTGAAACGGAAGGCCGCAGCCCCTTGAGGTTTCGGATTCATCGTTTTTTTGTTTACCCGGGCTGTTTTGGGAGATCTGGATTATGAAATGGGAAACAACCATCGGTCTGATATTCGGTGTGGCGGTGGGTGTGATGGGATATGGAGCTGTATGGGCTCAGGAGGAAGCAGGACCCCAGGAAGCAGTTGAAGCGGTTCGGGATATTCCTCTGCGAAGCACGGGAGATTTACAGGTTTTTGTCGAGTCCGCCTCTTTCCGGGGCCCCGAAGGGTTCAGTTTGCTGGAGGTGTATTCCTTGCTCGATGCACGACAGCTCCAGTTTGTTCCCGAATCCGGGAAATTTGTCGCCCAGATCGATTTTATGGCAACCTTGAAAGATGCCGAAGGCAACCGGGTAAAACATGAAATCTGGACGCGCAATGTGTCGGTCGAAAATATTCGGGAATTGAAGCGGACAGGTGCTTTTGTGCGCGATGTGATCGGATTTGATCTGGTGCCTGGAACCTATCAGTTGACCTATTCGGTAGAAGATATCTATGGGGACACCCAGGGGACCTGTGAGGGGACGCTGGTTGTGCCAAATTTTGATCTGCCCGATCTGACCATCAGTCATATTCTTTTTGCCTCAGACCTGGAACAGACCGATGTAGAGGGACGGTTTGTCCGAAACGGGTGGCGGGTGGTTCCCAATACGACCCGTGGCTATCTGGCAGGCAAACCGATTCGAATCTATTTTGAGATTTACAATCTGAAAGTACAGGCCGATAATCCGAATGATTCTTTCATTTTAGGGTATAGCTTAACGGATTCTTCTGGGGCACCGATAAAAAGCTATCAGGCCAAGCGCATTCTGAAACCGGGCGAGAGCGTGGTGAAAACTGAAACGCTCGAAACGGAAGGGATAAAGGGGGGCACATACTATCTTCAGGTCCAGGCTTTTGATCGAAGCAATCGGGTTCATGCAAAAGCCCGCCGTCGGGTCTATTTGCTTTCGGAAGACGGTCCGGAGTTGACAGAGGAAGAGCAGGAACAGATCCGGTATTTTAAGGATATTGAGTTTGTGGCCAGTGGAAAAGATTTCAAACTGTATCGCAAGCTGGAAAGTGAAAATGCCCAGATGAAGTTTTTACGGGCCTTTTGGAAAAAACATGATCCGACTCCGGGCACCCCTTTGAATGAGCGTTTGAGAGACCATATTCTGCGACTGAAATATGCCGATTCCAATTTTTCTGCAGAGCCGGGTAAGCGGGGGGCATTGACGGATAAGGGACGGGTCTATATCAAATATGGGCCGCCCGACGATCATGAATTTTCGCCCTCTGCAACCGGTGGTCGGGCCGTAGATACGTGGATTTATGAGCACTCGGGGCGATATATTTTTATTTTTCAGGACAGGCGAGGGCACGGGGTGTATGAACTGGTGCATTCGACCATGTCGGGCGAACTGTATAATCCGGACTGGCAGAACTTCAGTTTTTAGTTGGGCATACCTATGGACCTACGATTTGTACAGGACAAAGGGACGGGCATATTCACCGGAAACGAGCTGATTGTAAAAGGCGGCCTGGAAAGTCGTATGGGGCTTCTGACCGGGTATCCCGGCTCGCCTGTGGCCGAAGTTTTTGACGCGGCCGAACGGATTCAATCGTTGCTCAATGACCGGGGAATCCTGGTACAGATTGCCAATAACGAAGCCCTTTCTGCGGCCCGGTTAAACGGCGCCCAGATGGAGTCGGTGCGGGCGATGGCGGTGATGAAGAGTGTGGGGGCGCATGTGGCTTCCGACGCGCTTGCCCTTGGCAATCTGACAGGCACGGGAGACGGGGCTGCTGCGGTGGTGGTATTTGGCGATGACACCTGGTCGGAGGGCACGCAGGTGCCTGCCGATTCCCGGTTTATGGCCAAACATCTCTATATGCCTGTGATGGAGCCGAGTACGTTTCAGGAACTCAAGGACTGGATTGGGCTGGCCTTTGAGCTGTCGGAACAAACTCGGCTTTATTTTGCTTATTTGGTCACCTCCAACCAGGCCGATGGAGGCGGCACCGTGCAAATGCACCCCAACCAGTATCCAACGTTGACAACGAAGAATCCGGTTACGATTGAGACTTCGGCGATTTCTACCGACGATCGGGTGATTATCCCGCCGCATACCACGGTGAAGGAAGTCGAGGTCTTGGAGCAGCGATTTCCCCGATTGCTGGAGCTGGTTCGGGAGCACGGCATCAATCAGATTTTGTATCCGCCAGATTCTGGCAAAAAGCCGATTGGCTTTGTGACCAGCGGTCTGGCTTTTTGTTATCTGGAACATGCGTTAACCCTGGCAAATCTGGACGGCAAGATCCCCATTTTAAAATTTGGCGTGACCCACCCGGTAGATCCAGATATTCTGAAGACATTTGCGGGAATGGTGGATGAAATTTATGTGGTAGAAGAAAAACGAGCCTTTCTGGAAGAACAGGTGACCGCCGCTTTGCAGATGCTCCATCAATCGGGCGAGCTGGACGCCTTCCGGGTTTGGGGCAAGCGGTTTCCAGACGGGCAACCGGGTTTCCCGGACAGCAAGGGGATGGATCCATCGATCGTATTTCAGGTGCTGGTGCCTATTTTGAAAACACTGGATGATCCGAGCCTTTCGGTAGACAGGGGGCTTGTTGATCGGACCGTGGCGTTGATGGAAGAGACCAAGGCATATGATCTGGTCGCTTCTGCCCGGACGCCGTCGTTTTGTCCGGGGTGTCCGCATCGGGATTCGGCCAGTGTGCTGAACAAGATGATTGATGATTTTCAGGATGCGTCTTATATGCACCACCACCACAGTCAAGATCCAGTTGATCTGGTGTTCCACGGAGACATCGGGTGTTATTCGCTGCTGAAGTACAAGCCCTTCAACCGGCTAATGCACAACCTGTCGGGTATGGGATTGGGCGGTGGGACCGGAGCGGGTATTGACCCGTTTATCCTCAATAAACAGCTGGTATTCATGGGGGATTCTACATTTTTCCACAGCGGGATGGCGGCAATTTCCGACTCGATTAAGCACGGGCAGGATATTGCGTATATCATTCTGGACAATAAGACGACGGCCATGACCGGGCATCAGCCTACGCCGGGAGTGGATGTTGATATTATGGGGAATTCGACCTTTGCCCAGGATATTGAACAGGTGGTGCGGGGAATGGCAGGTGGAAAGGGCAGGCGTCCGATCATGATCGGACGGGTCAATCCGGCCGATCGGGAGGCCTATCAGGAGACCCTGGAAAAGGCGCTGTTGCAGGACGGGGTCAAGATTATTATTGCAGATAAAGAATGTGGGATCACCTACCATCGACGTAAACGGTCGGAGCAGAGCCAGATTATTCGGGAAAAAGGGTTTCTGCCCGAAGAGCAACACATCAATATCACACCGGAGGTATGTGAGTATTGTTTGGAATGCACAAAGGCGACCGGGTGCAGTGGATTGGCCGTGGAAGAAACCCTTCGAGGCCCAAAGATTATAACGGATCTTTCGTTGTGTGTGGCAGATGGAGCGTGTACCAAGGTAGAGATTGGTCAAGGAGATAAGACCTGTCCTTCGTTTGAACGGGTTACTATCACCCGCAAACAGCGGTCCGAGGTTCAGCTTGAGTCCATCGATTTGTCCGATTTACCCGAGCCGGAGGTCAAAGGGTTTGATTCGGCCTGGTATGCCTATGTTGCAGGAGTCGGTGGGATGGGTATCAATACCATTTCGGCCATTCTCGCTGTGGCCGGTGCCCGTCAGGGATATACGGTCCGGTTTACCAATAAAAAGGGACTGGCCATTCGAAATGGCAGTGTGTATTCCCATGTCAGCTTTGCCAAAGACGATCGGGCGATTTCTCAGTTGATCCCGTATGGCCATGCCGATCTGTTGCTGGGGCTGGATATTCTGGAGGCTGTGCGCGGACTGGATCCGGACGGTCACGGGCGGGTTGCCAGCCCCGCGCATACGACCGCGGTTGTGGAGACCGGCAAGCACGAGACCATTTTGAGTATGACCGGTGAGGACAATTTTGAACCGGAAGCCCTGGAAGCCACGTTGAAGCGGTATACCAACCCGGATACGTATTTCGGAATGGATCTGGCCGAAATTTCGGAACGATTTTTGGGCAATAAGATTTATGCCAATAGCATTTTGCTGGGGGCAGCCTATCAGCGGGGTACATTGCCCTTGTCTCTGGAAAACATCCACTGGGCGATGAAACATAATATTCCGAGGGAACTGGAGGCCAATTTAAAGGCCTTTGATATGGGCCGGAAAGCAGCACTCGATCCGGATGTATTTTTCAAGGCCGCATCTCCGGTGACCTATGACGGACTGGTGGCAGAAAAGGCGGAAATCTTAGAGCGCACCCGAGGCAGTCGGATTGCAGCAGATTTTCAGAATCTGGCAAAGACGGCGATGAGGTTGAGCGAGGCGGATCGGGTGCAATATGCACTGGGCGTATACGACCTGATCCAGTGGGGGGGTGTGGAGGATGCCCGGGTTTATGTCAATGGGGTTCAAAGGGTCTATGAACGCGATTCGTCTGATTTGGGGTATGAAGCAACCGGGGCTGTGATTCGAAACCTTGCCCGGGTGATGGCGTATAAAGATGAGATTTATGTGGCGCATCTATTGACGAGCGAAGAGAAACGTTTGCGGGACTATGAACGGTATCAGATCGACCCGAAGCGGGGGGATCGGATTACTTATGTACATTTGACCCGGCCTCATTTTAGCCTTTTTGGAATCGATGTGAAGTTTGAAATTCAAACGCGGGATTGGATGTTGAAGTGGATGCGGCGCATGAAATTTTTAAGAACCCTCTTGCCAAATTGGCACAAACAGGAAAAAGACTACCGGGATTGGTATCAGAATCTGGTGGATCGGTTTGATGATGAAGATGTGGATCGGTATCGGAATTATGTACAGGTTTTTCGGCTGCCCGAAGAGGTGCGGGGATATCGGGAGGTGATCTGGCCCAAAATGCAGGCGGCCTATCAGATGGCCGAGTTGTGCTTGAATGGGCAGGGAGAAGCGCTGGACGGGCACCTGAAGATTGAATCGGCCGAAGAAGTGGTGATTAGCAAATAATCGGTCCCTTTTTTCGTGAAATTCTAAAGATTGGGCTTGGAAGTGCCGATCTATAGAATGTGATTCGGCATCACACTACTGTTTTACCAGACGTCAGCCCTTTGACCCATCGGACTGGCGTCTTTTTTTGTGCCCTGATTTCGCTTGACCCTGTGCTGGAAATCCTTTACTTTACGGGCCGCCTGTGGTCGCGGGGTCCTGGTTATGGAGTCACAAAGATGAAAATCCTGATTGTGGAAGATAGTGTAGAAACGGCAGAGATTTTGGCCGAAGCGGCCCGACTTTTTGGGTGTGAGCAGGTCGATGTGGTTGCATCTGGAGGAGATGCAATTGGAAAGGCCATTCTGGTCGATTACGATTTGATCACGCTGGATATCCGGATGCCCGGTGTGAGTGGTCTGGATGCGCTATCGGTGATTCGGGGTATCCGGGCGCATTCTATTTTGGCCATCATCTCTGGATATCTCGAAGGGTTTGAGGCAGAGGCGTTTCAACAGGCCGATGTGGTGCTGTCCAAGCCCGTTCCTCTGGACCTCTTGCAACAGGTGTTCCAGTTGTCCAAAGAGATTCGGGCACACCGTCGGGCACTTCGCGATCTGGGGAATTTTTAAGCGATTGAGATTTGCTTGAATCTGGAAGACGGTTTTTTGATATTCGCAAATTGGGAGGTTCAACACGGGATCTGAAGACCGTGTCGATTTTGTTACAAATTTTATAAGGAGGATTACCTTGGGTGCAAATGATTGGAGAACGCACAACCCTTCTGGCAGCAAGCGGGTGGTTTGTACAAAGGAGTTGCCCGGCACACGTTGGCTGGAAGTTCTGGAGGCCGCCGATTGCAAGGTGGAGATCGGTACTTCGACCGATATTTTAAGTGTGGAAGAAATTAAAGAAAAGATCGGCGATCGCTGCGACGGCGTGATCGGCCAGCTGACCGAAAAATGGGGTGAGGAGCTGTTTTCGGCGTTGAAAAATGCCGGCGGAAAGGCCTATAGCAACTATGCGGTTGGGTATAATAATGTGGATGTAGGCGTGGCCACAAAATACGGAATTCCGGTTGGAAATACGCCCGGCGTGTTGACCGAAACGACGGCGGAAATGGCAATTTCCCTGACGTTTTCGGCTGCCCGGCGGGTGGTTGAGGGCGATGCATTTATGCGGGCCGAAAAGTACAAGGGCTGGCTGCCCACGCTGTATCTGGGTGAGTTGATGAACCGGAAGACGGTGGGCGTGCTCGGTGCGGGTCGAATCGGGGCCACGTATGCGAAAATGATGGTGGAAGGGTTCAAGATGAACCTGGTTTATTTTGACCCCTATCCCAATGAATACCTTGAAAACTATATCAAGGCCTACGGGGAGTTCTTGAAAGCCCAGGGCGATGAGCCGGTGACCTGCCAGCGCCTGGAAACAGCGGAAGACGTGTTAAAGGTGGCCGATGTGGTGAGCCTGCATCCGATCCTGGATGATACCACGTTCCATTTGATGAACACCGAGCGTCTGGGCGTGATGAAGGACAATGCCATTTTGGTGAACGCCAGTCGCGGCCCCGTGATCGACGAGGCCGCCCTGGTGGAACACTGCAAGTCGCATCCGAATTTCCGGGTGGGCCTGGATGTGTTTGAAGATGAGCCGCTGATGAAGCCGGGTTTGAAGGACCTGGACAATGTGGTGATCGTGCCGCATATTGCTTCGGCGACCATCTGGACTCGTTCGGGCATGGCCACGCTGGCAGGCAGCAATATTGCCGGCATTTTGAACGGCTATGGCGCCTGGCCAGATCCGGACGGTGTGCTGCCGTTTTTGGGCGACAACCCCCCTAAGGCAGCTCCGAGTATCGTGAATGCCGAAGAGGTTGGCGTGGCGGCTTATAGCGGATAAACGGCAATCAGATAGATGCAGCAGGCCGATTGCCTTCTGGCGATCGGCCTGTTTTTTTGTTAGGTTTTGGAGGGTTGGCTTCACTCCCCGGACCCCCTCTTCCGCAAAGGGCCAGAGAGCAAATCAACCTTCAGGAAACGAACCTTGGCCAGAGACACACTGAACCGAAGCCTCTCCGTCGCACCGATGATGGAGTGTACGGATCGACATGAACGTTATTTTTTGCGCTTGATTTCCCGACATGTGCTGCTCTATACGGAGATGGTGACGACGGGGGCAATTTTGCACGGGGATCTAAAGCGGTTGCTGGGATTTGATCCGTTTGAACACCCTGTGGCATTACAGGTAGGGGGAAGCGATCCGGGAGATCTGGCACGGTGTGCGAAGGTGGGACAGGATTTTGGATATGATGAGATCAATTTGAACCTGGGGTGTCCAAGCGACCGGGTGCAGTCCGGGCGTTTTGGCGCCTGTTTGATGGCAGAACCTGAGTTGGTGGCAGATTGTGTGAAGGCCATGAAGGATGCCGTAGATGTGCCTGTGACGGTGAAGACGCGGATTGGGATTGACGATCGGGATTCGTATGAAGAGCTCGTGCAGTTTGTGGAGATTGTTGCGAAGACAGGGTGCAAGACGTTTATTTTTCATGCCCGGAAGGCCTGGTTGCAGGGGTTGAGCCCAAAAGAAAATCGGGAGATTCCACCGTTGCGCTACGATGTGGTGTATCGGATAAAAGGAGATTTTCCAGAATTGGATGTGATTGTCAATGGCGGGATTACGACACTGGATGCCGTGCGGGACCATTTAAAGGCTGTTGATGGCGTGATGATTGGACGGGAAGCGTATTCGAATCCCTATTTCCTGGCATCGGTCGACCAGGATTTTTTCGGCGAACAGGATGCTGTTCTCTCACGGCACGAAATTTTGGACCGGTATGTGGATTATATGGAGACACAGCATTTTGCCGGGGTTCGGTTGAATCAGATGACCAAACATATTATGGGTCTGTTCCAGGGGATCCCAGGGGCACGCGCATGGCGTCGGTACATCGGTGAAAATGTCCATCTACCAGATGCGAACATGGATGTGGTGCGGCAGGCGGCCCAATTTGTTCATGCGTCTTTTCTCTAATTATTGGGCATTTTGGCAGGCCTGGATGACGGCTTCCGAGGAGACCGAGTAGCCGATATTGAGTTCGGTATCGATGACAGCCGCCCGGGTGAGGTCCAAACCTTCGGCGGTGTCGGCAATTTCAATGGCGGTGGTGCAGTCCCGGATGAGGGTGATGTCGTATCCCCGGTCCTTCATCGCCCGCATGCCGTAGTCTCGAAAAGGGACGCACATGTTGGCGGCAAATCCGGTGTAGAACAGGTGCAGGATTTTTCGGTGGCTGAGCAGGCGGTGGAGTTGATCTCCGGTGACAATCACATCGTCGCCCGGTTGGGGTTCGACTTCGGAAATGATCTTGCGGTCTTTGAGGATGGCGTCAAAAACCGGATCGGACGAATCCTGAGGGCGGGCCCATTTTTCGTAGGCACCCGATTTTTGTTGAAATTCTGCGGGCGGCCAGGAATCGGATGAGGCAGAGGATCCGGAGGAGCGGCCAAATACTTCCCGGTCGCCTGCATA
>JAPUJS010000085.1 GCA_027296045.1 bacterium
ATTTTTCGGGCCAGTCCCAGGATAAATTTCAGCTTGACGACCAGCCGGATCTGGGCCTGGGTGTTGCCCAGAACATGGGCGGGGGTTTCGAAGAACTGAGCCCGTAGCTTTTCGACATCCCGATAAATAAAAACCTGTTCCCAGGGGACGAAAACGTCGTCGAAGACGGCGAGGACATCGATTTCATCAAAGCGGGTGGACAGCGGGTAGTCAAAGGTGCTGGGCTTGTCGGACGCATAGGGTGGCCGACAGTGAAGTTTCAAACCGGGTGTCGAGATCGGGACCACCAGGGAGAGGGCATAGTCTTCGTCTCCCGGTTTTAAGGGAACGATGCAGCTGACAAACAGGTGGTCGGAGACAGCCGTGTTTGTGCCCAGCATCTGGGCACCCCGGATGACAATGCCGCTGTCCTGTTCGGTATAGACGCCAACCTGGAGGAAGGCCTCTTCCTGTTCCCGAGCGGTCTTGCTGCGGTCGATTTGCGGAGGGATGATGACGTAGGTGACGAACAGATTTTCTTCCAGGACCTGATGGTAGAAACGTGTGATATTGTCTGCGAAGCGGCCGAAAAATTGGGGAAAACTGGCAAACCCGGCGAGAAAGCCACCCACGTGATCCGGCCCTCTTCCGATCAGTCCATTGGTGGACCGAGCCCATCGGGTAATGGCCTGACGTCGGTCTTTCAGGTCGTCCTGGCTACGCGGGATCATGTAGACTTTATTGGAGTCCCGACCGGTCTCCGGGGCGGTGAAGATCATCCCGTTTTCGGGGTCGGCCGCCAGGTCATAGAGGGATGCGACCGTCTGGCTGATGCCACAGAAGGCCGGATGGATCGTGACGTCGTCGACCTGCTCGCCATGGAGGTAGATGCAGCGTTCGTCTTTGAGCGCGGTCAGATACTGGGCTCCGGTTCGCATGGCTTATAGCTTCCTTTTCAATATGCTTCAAATGCTATTGGTCGAAGCCGATTGAACACCGCCACACCGCTTAGGGGAGAAGGGTTCTGCGGCCCTCTGTGCGGGGTTCGGATGAAGGGGGAGGTTTCGCGGCCCTCCGTGATCCCGCTTCTATGGATGCACCACCTGTCCCTTGATGTTTGAATCGCGTGCGACGGCTTCTGTTTGGGGCGGTAGATCGGCTGAGGGGTTGGGTTTGAGCACGATTTTGCAGGCCTGGCCGGTGTCTAAGAGTTCGAGGGCGTCGTCGAGCTGGTCGAAGGTCATTTCGCGGGTAATGAGGGGACGGAGGTCGACCACGCCGCTTTCGAGCATCCAGCGGGTTTTATACCAGGTGTCCCAGATGCGGCGGCCGTTGAGGGCGAAGACGGTGAGGTTTTTGAAGATCATTTTTTCGGCCACGTCGATTTCGACCGGGGTGGACGGGATGCCGAACAGGGTTATGCGACCGCCGTTGCGGACGGCGGAGAAGGAGTCGGCAATGGCGGTTGGGTGGCCGCTCATTTCCAGGATGATATCGATGCCGAAGCCTTCGTTGGCTTCGAGCAGCCAGTCGACGGTGTTGTCTCCTTTTTTGGGTGCGAAGGTCTTGGTGGCACCCATCGCCCAGGCCAGGCCGAGGCGGAATTCGACCGGATCGATGGCAAAGACAGCGCCGGCTCCCGAAGCCCGTGCAATGCCAATGCTGAACAATCCGATGGGGCCACAGCCCATCACGGCCACGGTTTGTCCGGCCAGATCGTGGGAGAGGGTGGCAAAAACGGCATTGCCGAAGGGTTCTTGCAACGTGGCGATTTCGGAGGGCAGTTTGGTGCGGTTGTTTTGCCAGACAACCGTTTCGGGGATGACGACATATTCGGCAAAGGCCCCATCGCGGTCAACTCCCAGGATTTGCGTTTCGGGACACATGTGGGCCTGGCCGGTGCGGCACTGGAAGCAGTGGCCACAGGTAACGTGGGATTCGGCGGAGACGTAGTCGCCGATTTTGACCTGTTCGACGAGGGAACCCACCTCGACGACGGTGCCGGCAAATTCGTGGCCCAGGGTGAGCGGCGGTCGAACGCGGTTCTGACTCCAGTCGTCCCAGTGCCAGATGTGGAGGTCGGTGCCGCAGATGCTGGTGGCTTCGACCTGGACGAGCACATCGTGTGGGCCAGGCTCGGGGACAGGCACGTCTTCGACAACAAGGCCCGGAGCTGCTTCGGGTTTGCGGACGGCTTTCATGGTTTTCATCTTCGAAATTCTCCGGATAAATGCGGCCGTGGGCAAATAAAAAAAAGCCCAGACCAAAAAGCCCGGGATATGCGGCTTTTTAGCAGGTTGTTTAGCGTGGCTGCAATAGGCCCAAAATCACCACGGAATGTCTCTCAACTTACCCAAGAGATACGGGTTTGTCAATCATCAATTTGAAACGGATTGAAGGGCGATGCGTCTAACGGGTGTCTCGATCGGGATTGGGTATTGACAGGGTGTGGATTCATGTTTAATGTTGTTGTGTTTGATCGGGCCGTTTGGATGGCGTGGGGGTTGGCATATTCTGGAATTGGCTTGGAGGAATTGTGCGATTGAATCAGGTGATTTTTTGTCTTGTTTTTTTGTGGGGATTGGTTACGATTGTCGAGGGGGCGGTGTCTTCCCGTCAGGCCGGGTTTGTGTCGTTGCGAGAAGGAATTGGCGCTCGGGCTGCGGCGATGGGAGAGGCGTATACGGCGGTGGTGGGAGATCAGACGGCGGCTTTTTGGAATCCGGCGGGGGTGGCACCGATGCAGGGGAAGGATTTTTTGCTGGTACACAACCGGTCGATCCAGGGCATTCAGCAGGCATATGGGGGCTGGGCCTATGGAAATGGGAAACGGGGGATCGGGTTGAGTCTGGCGGTGTTTTCGGTGGGGGGGTTGGAGACCCGGACGGGGCCTTCGGCAGAGCCTTTGGGCACATTTAGCCTGTACGATTTGAATGCCGGATTTTCCTATGCCCAGCGGTTTGGAGAGCGCCTGTATATGGGAAGCAATTTACGGGCTTTGCATGAAAATATCGGCCCGGAAAGTGCCTGGGGGTTTGCGGTGGATGTGGGCGCTATTTATCGGTTGGAAAAGGTGACCTTCGGGGCGGCGTATCGAAACGTGGGACGCACCGAACGGCTGGATCGGGAACGAATTCGGCTGCCAAGGACGTTTCGGGTGGGGGCGGCGTATCGGCGCGGGGCGGCGATGGGGTCGGTGGATTTCCGGGTGCCCGAACAGGGGGCACAGGGGATTCATCTGGGGCTGGAATATGCGGTGAAAGAGGTTTTGTTTTTGCGGGGGGGGTATCGTTCGGGACATGAAACGCGGGATTTTTCGTTCGGATTCGGGCTGGTCAAAAGAAACTGGCGAATGTCCTATGCGTTTGTGCCGTCGGATTTGGGATGGGGCGGATCGCACCGCATGGCGGTGGGGATTCGATAGGCGTACCCTTCATTACTGGTGAGGAATCACGTGTCTGACGAATTATCCGGGCGAATGGAAAGTCGGTCGTTCAATGGGAGCGATATTCTGGTTCGTTCGGCCTTGCCCCATCCCGCCCCTCCTCAAGACCGGATCTGGGTGCATGGAGCGTTGCTTTTGGCGACGATTTATACCACCACCCTGGCGGGGATGTTGATGTCGCCGGATCTGGTGGGTTTGGATGGGCAGGCCGATGACTGGACTTTTTTGTTTAACCCGCGTTTTCTGGTGTATGGCCTGCCCTTTTCGGTGACCCTTCTGGGTATTCTGGGGATTCACGAGATGGGGCATTATGTCACTTCTCGGTGGTGGCATGTGCGGGCTTCATTGCCCTATTTTATTCCGTTTCCTTCGATGATCGGCACGCTCGGGGCAGTGATCCGGCTGAAGTCGCGCATTCCGAACCGGCGGGCGTTGATCGATATTGGGGCTTCCGGACCTCTGGCAGGGTTTGTGGTGGCCGTGATTGCCCTGGGGGTGGGATTGCACATGTCGGAGGTGATTGCCGTGCAGGAAGTGCCCAAGGGGGCTTTTTCGCTGGGCGATTCGATTTTGTCGGCCTGGATAGGGCAGTTGGTTATCGGGCATTTGCCCGAAGGATACGATGTGATGCTGCATCCGGTGGCCTTTGCCGGGTGGTTGGGTTTGTTTGTCACGGTGTTGAACCTGTTGCCAATGGGGCAGTTTGACGGCGGACATATTGTGTATGCCATTTTTGGTCGGCGCCACGCGTGGATCACCAAAGGCACGCTTGTGGCACTGGCACTTTTCTGGGCCGTGGGTCCGCCGTATGACTGGATGCAGGCCCCGGATGTGTTTTCGGTCTGGCTGGAGGGCCGATGGCCCGGCTGGCTGGTCTGGCTTTTTATGGGTTCGATTATGGGACGCCGGCATCCTCCGCCGGATGACCCCTATCTGCCGCTGGATCCGGTCCGAAAGTGGGTCGGCTATGTATCGCTGGTCATTTTTGTACTGTGCTTTATTCCCCGTCCGATTTATTTTGCACCCTGAGCTGACGATTATTCCCTCCCTTCTTCCCACACCCCTTCTTTCATCTTTCCCGTAGAAACGTATGGCGAAACGGTCGCGTCGCTCTTGGAAAAAAGCCTCGAAATCTGGGCGTGCCCAACCCACGCGGATGGCAACAAAACGTCGGGATTTGGGTCTGCCTGTCTGGGCGGTTGCCTGCGTACTGGTGTTGCTGGCAGGCGGTTTGGCCTTCTGGGTCTGGCGTCCGGGCATGCAGATGCCCGAACCGATTCCCGAAGAAGAACCCGGCTGGCGGGCGGGTCCGGAAGATATCGAGGCCTTTTCGGATTCGGTGGCCTTTCAGGCAACGCGCGTGTTGGCCGGGCTGGGAGTGCCACCGGATGTGATTGGTGTGGCACGGTTGCCCGAGAACCGGGGCAGTTCGATGCGGTGGGAAGTGAAGTCGGAAGTGCCGGGCGGCTTACCTCTTGCGGTGTGCAATCTGGCGCTGACCCGATTGGCCAGGCGGTTGGGGGGCGATGTGCTGGAGGGTCGGGAGAATTTGAAGGGCACACAGCTTTCGCTTCGGATTGGGTTGGGGGAAAAGGGAACCGACATGGTGACGTTGCGGATGAATTCGAAGTTGGAGCGCCGAACCGGCCGGATTGCGATTATTCTGGACGATTTCGGGTATCAAAATCGAGAATTGATCGCAGCATTTTGCGCCCTGGAACAGCGGGTGACGCTGTCGATTTTTCCAAACGAAAAGCACACGGTCTGGACGGCCCAGACTGCTGCTGCCCAGGGCCATGGTGTGATGGTTCATCTGCCGATGGAACCGCTGGATTATCCGGCGCGGGATCCGGGCCCGGGCGCAATTTTTACGGATTATTCGGCCGAGCGGATTCAGGAAATCACGCGGCATGCGCTTCAAAAGGTGCCGGATGCCCGAGGGGTGAACAACCACATGGGGTCGCGATTGACGGCACATCGGGAGGCAACGCAGGCGGTGTTGCAAGAGGTTGCCCGGCAGGGGTTCTTTTTTGTGGATAGCTGGACGTCGCCCCGGTCGATTGCTTTTGCCCAGGCACAGGAAATGGGTATTCCGTCAGCTCGCAATGCCCTGTTTCTGGATCGCCGGGAAGAGACGGAAGCGGTGATCCTGGCGCTGTACCGCCTGGCCAGTGTGGCGCGGCAGGAGGGGACGGTTGTGGGGATCGGGCATGCCAAGCGAAATACACTGGCGGCGTTGCAGCAGGTGCTTCCAGAACTGGCGGCAGAAGGATTTGAATTTATTCAGGCCGAGTCGGCCGTACGATAAAGTGGATGGATGCGGCTGTGCCCCGAGGGGAAAGACTTTCGGGGCATTTTTGTGATGTCGGATCGGGCATTGCTTGACTTGGATTTTGGGGGTTGGTATATTGGAACCCGTTGTGTTATAGGGTTCTTTTGTTTGCACGGTTTTGGAGGTGGCACATCGACGTACCGGGGTTTCGGTTTGAGCTGGTGGCGACGGATCCGGATACCGGCGCACGGGCAGGGGTTCTTCATACACCGCATGGAAAGGTGGAGACCCCAGTTTTTATGCCGGTTGGAACGCAGGGTACGGTCAAGACACTGTCTCAGCAGGATCTGCGGGATCTGGATGCCCGAATTATTCTGGGCAATACCTACCATCTTTATTTGCGACCGGGAGAAGACCTGATCGCAGAGGCGGGCGGGCTGCACACGTTTATGGGGTGGGAGCGGGCGATTCTGACAGACAGCGGCGGTTTCCAGGTGAACAGCCTGGCGGATTTGAACAAGATCAGCGAAGAAGGGGTCTTGTTTAAATCGCATATTGACGGATCGAAGCATTTGTTCACGCCCGAGACGGTGATCCGGATTGAGCATGTGCTGGGACCGGATGTGATGATGGCCTTTGATGAATGCACGCCGTATCCCAGTTCGAGGGAGTATGCGCAAGAAGCGGGGGAACGGACCCTTCGGTGGGCGAAGCAATGTTTGGATGCTTACGATGGGTATGCGCGAAAAAGTTTGGCAGGACACGGGCAGGCGCTTTTTGGAATTGTGCAGGGCAGCACCTTTCAGGATTTGCGGATTCGGTTTACGGAAGAGACGGTGAAGATGGGATTTCCGGGATATGCGGTGGGGGGAACGTGTGTGGGCGAGACCAAAGCGGATACCTGGGAGGCGGTTGAGACGGTGGTCGAACACTTGCCGGAGGAAGCGCCTCATTATATGATGGGGAGTGGTACCCCGGAAGATCTGGTGGATGGGGTGATGCGGGGTATCGATATGTTCGACTGTGTGATGCCCACACGGAATGCGCGAAACGGGATGGTGTTTACACGGGACGGCAAGATGACGATCCGGGCAGCCCGGTTTGCGCGAGATTTTGAGCCGATGGATGCGACGTGTAGCTGTTATGCCTGTCAGAATTATACGCGGGCTTACATCCGTCATTTGCACCATGTGAAGGAATTGCTGGGGTTGCGGTTGTCGACGATTCACAATGTGCACTTTTATCTAAATTTGATGCGGGAGATGCGAAAGGCAATTGTCGAGGGCCGATTTCTGGCCTGGCGAAAGGCGTTTTTACAGGCTTATCGGGAGGAATGAATATGGAGCGTTTGGCGTTTCGGGTTCCGGGTTTTGGGTTCAAAAAGAGCTGGATGTATTTTCTGTTTTTGATTTTTGGTGTTCTTGTTGAAGAGGCATTTGCACTGGGCGGTGGGCAGCCGGGTCCGGGGGGGGAACAGTCGAGTATGATGTTGCAGATGATGCCGTTTGTGCTGATGTTTGTGGTGATGTATTTTTTGATCATCCGGCCACAGCACAAAAAGCAGAAGGACCACCAGACGATGATCGATTCGATTCAGAAGGGCGATCGGGTGGTGACGTCGGGCGGGGTGCACGGTACGGTGACGCGGATTAAGGAAAAGGATGCGATTCTGGTGATGCAGGTGGCCAAAGATGTGCAGATCGAGGTGTCGCGGGGGTCGGTGTCCAGGGTGGTGGAAACTAAGGGCAAGAAGAAGTAGGGTGATGTTGTGAAACTGATTTTTATGGGCACGCCCGATTTTGCGGTGCCGTCACTGCAATGCGTGGCAAAAAGCGGACACGAACTGGTGGGTGTGGTCACGCGTCCGGATGTGCCGAGGGGGCGGGGGCGGGGGCGGATGCCACCGGAAGTGAAGGTGGCGGCTCAGGATCTGGGGGTGCCGATTTTGCAGCCGGCGTCTCTGAAAGATCCGGCGTTTCTGGAAGCGCTTCGAAACCTGGATGCCGATTTGTTTGTGGTGGTGGCCTTTTTGATTTTGCCCAAAGCGGTGCTGGCGATTCCAAAGCAGGGATCGGTGAATCTGCATCCGTCCCTGTTGCCCAAATACCGGGGGGCGGCGCCGATTCAGTGGGCCGTGATTCGGGGCGAGACGGAGACGGGGATCACGATTTTTCAACTGTCGCCCCGGGTGGATGCCGGGGATATGTTGTTGCAGGAAAAGGTGGCAATCGGATCGGAAGAGACGGCGGGTGAGTTGTACGAGCGGATGAAAGAGATGGGAGCAAGCTGGCTGGTGAAGGCGATTGATGGGATTGCAAATAGGACCGTGGTTCCGGTGGCCCAGTCGGATGAAGGCGTGACCCGAGCGCCCAAACTGGACAAAGAAGACGGGCGCATCGACTGGTCAAAGGATGCAGAGAGGGTTCGGAATCTGATTCGAGGAACCAACCCGTCTCCGGGGGCGTTTACGAGATGGCAGGGACAATCGCTGAAGGTGCACCGGGCTGCGGTTGTGGATGGTTCGGGCGAACCCGGGGTTGTGATTGAGGTGGGCGGAAAGGCGGGGCCGGTGGTGGCGACAGGGAAGGGTGCTCTCTCGCTTGCGGAGGTTCAGCCGCCGGGTAAAAAACGGATGTCTGGGACAGATTTTGTGCGGGGATACCCGATCGGGGTCGGCGACAGGTTGGGAAATGGGGCGGGCGAAGGAGTCTGAAACTTTCGAAGCGGTTTGCGTCGTATGCCTGAAGCGTTTGT
>JAPUJS010000086.1 GCA_027296045.1 bacterium
TCGGGCAATTTGCCGGTTGTACAGGTTAACCATCACCGGAATGAACTCCTCTTCCCGTTCATCCGTCGTATACCGCACTTTGAAGGTGAAGAGCAGATACTTGAACAGCTTGACTTTATTGCGGGTAACCTGGATATCCTCGTCTCCAAACTGGAGTCCCCGTTTCAGGTTTTGTTCGAGGTTGGGGGCATATAAGTTGATCCCGGTCAGATAAACGCGTGATAGGGTCCCTTTTTCCCCGGCAAACGCCACCAGATCATCTAATAGCGTGCTCCCGTAGATCAGAAGTTCGCATCCAGGCACGTCCGGCACAATCTCAGGGTCAAAAGCGATCTTCAAATCCGGACCAAACCGCCCTTCCAATTCCGACGGCAGCAGCACCTCGATGAGGTCGTCTTCTATTGGTTCCACAACTCCTCCCACCGATTCAAAAAGGGTCTCGGCAAACGTCCGGAGTTGATTCGAGGTTTTATGGGAAAATTCCATGGGTAGATTTTTAGCCGCCGAAAAGTGGCTCAAGCTATTCCTTTTCAATAAAATAGTCGCCGAACAACGATTCGTCATAGGCCTTTTGGCGGAGATAGACCTCCCGGGCGGCCAGAAGTCCCTCTCCGAATTGATCGATTCTTTTCTCCAACTCCTGATAGGTCGGAGACTGTACCCAGATATCGAAGATGATATCTTCGAATTCCTTCGGTTCGTCCAGGTTGCCCAGGATCATGCCCATTTCCCCAATCACCAGCTCGAACATATTGATTTTAGCATCCAGCAGTTTCAGGATGTAGGCTTCGATGGTCTGAGCGGCGGAGAAATTGAAAATATATACATCCCGGGTCTGCCCTATCCGACTGAGTCGTCCAATTCGTTGCTCGATCTGCATAGGATTCCAAGGCAGGTCGTAGTTGATCAGCCCGTTACAGAATTGGAGATTTCGGCCTTCCCCACCCGATTCGGTACTGATCAAAACCTGGACGTCGTTTCTGAACCGGTGGATACTCTTTTCTTTTTCCAGACGATGCAGGCTACCGTGGAACAGAGCATGGGAAATCCCGGCCTGGTCCAGAACCTTCTGTAAATATTCCTGAGTCTTCAAAAACCGGGTGAACACAATGATCTTATCATTAAAATGGCTGATCAGCCGAAGGAGATGCTCGGCCTTGGCATTGGTTTTGATCGCCTTTGCCTGGTCGTAAAAATCTCTCAGCCGTTTCTTTTGATCGGATGTGCGTTTCGCATCTTTGCGAACCTTTTCGAGGGTGGGTAACAGGGCAAACGTGCTGCTGCCGATTTCCATCTGGAACGTACGCAGTATCAGGGTGTTGATCTGTCCTTGCTGGAAGCCCTCTTTGATAAATTGGGTGAGTTCCTGATATAGCTTCCATTCTGGTGGGGTTAACTCCAGTTGAACCGTCTGGGCATAGCGCCGTGTAAATTTGATGTCGCTCTGACTTCGCTTATTGCGAACCATTACTTCGGAGAGCAATTTCCGAAGTTTGTCGGAATTTTTCGGTTTGAGCCGGTCTCCCCGAGTAATGTATTCGCTGCTGAATGACCGGGCGGTACTCAACTGCCCCGGCTTCAGAACGGTAATCAGGTTGAACAATTCCTGCAGGTTGTTCTGAACCGGTGTCGCAGTGAGCATGAGGATGTACTTCTTTTTTAAGCGGTTGGCAAACTGCCAGGTGACCGTATTCCGATTTTTCAGATGATGTGCTTCATCGATGATGATCATGTCATACTCGGTCTGTTCCACATAAGACGCATGGCGTTTCATCTTGGCGGTGTGAATCGACGCAATGATTTTATCAAAATGGTCCCAAGCCTGATCGCCAGCTTTTTTAAACCGTTCATCGTCGTTGGTAATAAAGTCTAACAGGAACTTTCGACGCATTTCCTCCTGCCATTGTGCCATCAGAGAGGGCGGCGTCAGAATCAGCACCTTGTTCACCAATCCGCGCATGATGTATTCCAGCAAAACCAACCCAGACTCGATGGTCTTGCCCATACCGACCTCGTCACACAACAGCCCGCGTCCCCGAAACCTTCGCAGGACCGTTTGAACTGCACGGATCTGATGCGGATAGACAACCACATCCCGGACGACCTGAAGAGAGAGTAGTTTATCGAACCCTGGACTGATCTCGATCTTGCAGGCCAGTTCATTTAGATCATACAGTCGTTTTTCCTCGAATTGCCCCTGATTCAATTTCTCGAGAATCAGGAGGTCTTCCTTCACGTTGAAAAGTACCTCCTGCTCTCCGACCAAACGGCTTGACTCGAAAGAGGGAACCGGATCGTTGACGTGTGAGGTCAATCGATAGGTCCAGGACTCCTGTTCCAGCAACTCCAGCTCATATCGCTGTGTTTTAGACTGTTCCAACATCCGGCATAACTGTGGACAGATCAGGACCCCTTCTGCATTATCCAGTTCAGCCTGATACGTGTGATCGGTTTCCGTCACAATCCAGATCGGGACCTGTTGAGGAGATTCGGGCAGACAAAAACGCAGAGCTGGGGTCAGCACGATTACATCTATATCCGATAGGGAAAGGTCAAATGTGACTTCCAGCTTATCCCCAACTTCAAAAGCAATCATAGTATTCAGGATTGGCCCCCTCAATGAGTGATCATTTTTCAGAAGTCTGTATGAGGTTATTTTTCTTGTTTTGAGATTCCGCTTCGGAACGGCGGCAAGTGTGAGGCAGAGCCTCGGAGGACGACGGAGATATTGGGATTCGAGATCCATGCAACGGGACGGTCTGTCCGGGGGTCACGGTGTTTAGTTCTCTACCCCTCTCAGATATGTTCGAAATGATTTACGCACCTCGGCACTTGCTGGAGAATTTGTAAGATACAGCATTCGTCCTCGAAATTCAATTCAGAATTCGGGGCGTAGGATGAACTATGTCCTCGCCCCATCTTCCAGCCCGAAGCATTACGGTGCCAAAATCCCTTCCGGATGATAGATAGTGTCCCTCTTGAATCTGTAATAAGTCATAAAATATTGAAAATAAAATATTTATTCAATATTTCAGAAATTTTACATAAGTTTGTGAACACCGCCCTTCGTTCATCCATTACGCACCAGTGACATTTTGTTGTGTTGCCTTGCATATAGAGAAACCGGTCGTAGGAAGTTCTTCCCACGGCCGGTTTTTTTTAACCATATCCTCAAGGCCGACGATGTAAGACTTGATTTCGTCGGCCAGTTGGAGTAATCTTACCGAGAGGGTGATGGTTGACCGTCTAATTTATGTCATGCTGAAAAAAGCGCTTGACCCTGTATCTGGGTACAGGGTTATGTTTATATCAATGGAGGTATAGTAGAGATGATGAGAGGACAACTGGCTAAAGAAGCCGGCGTGAATATCGAGACGCTACGGTATTACGAGCGAAGACGTTTGATCCCGGATCCGCCCAGGACAGACTCCGGTTACAGGCAATATACGAGAGATGATATCACACGGATTATGTTCATCAAACACGCTCAAAATATCGGATTTACTCTGGAGGAAGTTTCTGAATTGCTGGATTTGCGCGTGGACCGAGATACTGCCTGTGATGAAGTGAGAATGCGAACAGAGGTCAAGATTGTCGAAATTGAAGGAAAGATCCGTGCACTTGAGAAGATGAAAGAGGTGCTCTCGACCATGGTGGTTGCTTGTAACGAAAATAATCTGACTGGAGAATGTCCCATCTTAGATGCTCTGGAGCAGCCGGTTGAAAGGGGTGATTCCACTTGATGAAAGAATGGATTACAGGTATCGGAACGATCGTGTCTGCATAACCTTTGTGCTCCTTTGGACAGGGCACTCTGTAACCCAGACCGGGGACGGAAATCAATGAACCGCACAGAATTTGAAGAAGCTGGATCCATAAAGAAGCCAGGTCCTATAGGCAGATGGCTGCGGATTCTTTCGGGTGTACTCTGTTTTTATTTTTTGTATATGGTAGGGAGAGGATATAATGGAATTGTCAGCACTGAGTTTCCAGCAGCTATCACCCTTTGGCTTGGGGTGTTATTTTGTTTGTACGGTATTCCTCACGTTTTGAACATTGGTTTTGGCTTGAATTGGGGAAAATGGCCTCGATGGGTTTTTGTCGTGATCGCTGTTGTTGCAGTCGCCTTTTCCTATTTTCAAAACCGAACACTTTGGGGGCCAGAGGTTGGCCTTATGATTTTCAGTTTGTTGGTTTTTGTTCTGGCTATGCTTGCCCCATCCTTTGTTTTGTCTGGCATGATTGCCACGCCTGGCTGAGAAATGCGAGCGTTGTCCCACGTGATGGGGCTCCTCTTTGGACGTGAAACGCAGGAACATCACTGACCGGGTTTTCTGGACCCCGTGGATCGGTGGGAAGCGAATAGAAAAAAAGAGCCTTAAGCAGGTTCATTGATTGTAGGCGGATGATCTGGATGAAAACGCGGTGTTCGATTTTACTCCTGGTATGTCTGAATTTTGGTGCACCAGGAGATGCCTGTGCTCAGGTCTTTGGCGCATCTGCCCGAACCGAGTTCTTCGGCGGTTTTGGAATCCGTGTCTTTTATGGCGGGATCCGAAAGACAAGACTGCTTCTGGATGGGGATAGGATTAGAAATACGGACGATTCTGAAGTATTTATCCATGTGGTTCCCGTGACAGTGGTATATGGCGCTGCTCCCAAGTTTTCCGTGATTTCGGTTATCCCAACCCTTATTCGCACATTCAAACGGCCTCTAAATCAACAACAGGTGTCGGATACAAACTCCGGTATCGGCGATGTGACGCTTTTTGGGAAGGTTCGGTTCTACAAAAAGGATGCATTTTTAAAAAGCCGACAGATGGCCTTCCAGTTTGGGCTGAAACTCCCGACAGGAAATGATAACCTGAAAGATGGACAGGGAAACCGGTTCCCTTTTCCGCTCCAGTTGGGTTCGGGTTCTGTAGACTATCGGATTATTCTAAGCTTCACGGAAGTCCGAAACCGCTTGACCTTTACGGGAGATCTGGGTTATACCTTAAAGACAGAGGCGAACAATTTTGAATTTGGTGATGTCTTCAACTATGATTTCGCTGCGAAGGTTCGTATTCATCCGGCCAGATACACCGATCAATTTCCCGCCAGGGATCTATATGGAGTTCTGGAAGTAAACGGCATCATGGGTCAGAAATTCAAGCAAAACGGTACCCAAATTAAAGACTCGGGCGGCCATCAAATCTTCCTGGCACCAGGGCTCCAATTTTTACCTGTTGCACACCTTCTCCTTGAGATGGGCGTGCAGATTCCTGTTTTAGAGGATTTGAACGGGACCCAGTTGGGCACGGACTTCAATTTCAGAATGGGTCTACGGTGGTTCATTTTACCGTAATTACATATGGAGGAATAGACCGTGAAATATCTCTCATCTGCTTGTTTGGTGTTTCTCTCTCTCATCTGTTTGAATGCCGAAATTTTCGCCCAGATTCATGAAGTTCGGATCGGAGTAGACGGTTTAACGTGAAGTCTCTGAGCCAATGGGGTTGCGGAAACCCTTAAACGCCTGGATGGCGTTCAGAATGTGAAAGTCAATATGGGGACTCAGGAAATGGTCATCGCCCTAAAACAGGGTGAAACATTTTACCCTGCAAAGTTTCGGGCTATCCTCAAAGAGATCGATTACACCATACGAGATATCAGAATCAAGGCCACGGGCGAAGCGTTCATTCGTCCTGAAAAGAGATCGACCCGATTTTCAGGCCTGGAGTTCAAAGTGCTGGGTCAGGTTTTCCCGATCCTTTCGGCTACGGGTGAGGCCAAAAATCAGGAAGAACAACAGGTCACGAGGGCGAAATTAATATCTGAACTGAGGGCGGCTGTAAAAGCAGGAAAAAAGAAACTGACGATTATAGGGAAAGTTTTGCAGACTGAGGATGCAGCAGAGGGAATCCTGTTAGAACAGATTATCGATTCCTAATTCGAAAGCGCATATTTTTGAATTGATGCTTGACAGATGTTAAGAAAACCTATATTCTTCCGCATTTAGGGGATCTTTCTCAAGGATCAACAGGCTCAAAAACGTAAAGTAAATGGACTTCCAATGAAATTTAGAGCGCTTCATACGTCCCTCCTGTCATTGTGGCTTGCAGTCTATCTCTTCGCCGGTGTGGAGCTTCCGCAAGGGTTTGTCATGTGTTTGGGAGTTGATGGGCATCTAGCTGTTGAAGCCACAGGTGAGGGGGGGCGTTGTGGAGCCGAACTTTCCGTGCAGGGGATAGCCGATGCCTTGATCAACACAAATGCCGACCACTGTGGTCCCTGTCTGGATCTTACGGTTGTCCTCTCCACTATCGCCCCGGGTCCTTCCTCTCCCAGACATCTGGTTCTAAGTAGTCAGGCTGCACTTCCTGTGCATCCTGTTCCTGCGGTTGTCAGATTGGGATTTCAATCTGGCTTTCTTCCGCATTTTCCTTCAAACACTTCCTTCCTGTTATCTCTCCGCAGTACCGTTCTTCTCATTTGAACCCTCCAACTGTGCTGTTCTCCTGAAGGTCATTCAGGTACTCAGGTCAAGCCCTCCGTGTGTCCAATTTGATAGGTGAAACGGATGGGATGGACTCTCTTTGATACCACAGTCTGGAGGATTTGTATGTACACAACGCTTCAGGCCGGGCTGATTGGCGCAGCCCTGCTGATCGTTATTCATTCCACTTTTATCGGGGCCGATACCCTCACCCGGGAAGACGCCGTCCGGCTTGCCCTGGAGCGAAATCCAGAGGTGATCGCTGCCCGGAAGGAGTGGGATGCAGCCCAGGCGCGAACGGTTCAGGCAAGGGCTTTGCCGGATCCTGAACTGAAGTTGGAATTTGAGGAATTGCCGGGCGTTTTCAGCACAGGAGCATTCGGCGAACGAAATATCGGATTGACGCAACGGATCGAGTTTCCCGCAAAATGGTGGCTGCGCAACCGGGCGGCGGGGCAGCGTGCGGATGCAATCCGTATGTCGGCCTATGAGGTGACCCGGCTGGCGGTGTCCGCTCGAACCAAAACCACCTTCGACCGGGTGCTGGCCGGTCGGAAAATTCTCACATATGCCGACGAGAATTTGAAGCTTACCCGGGACTTTTTGGCCAAAGCGCGGGTGCGGTTTGAGGCAGGGGATGTGTCCCGGCTTGAAGTGCTTCGAGCAGAGGTTGAGGTGGGGCGTGCGGAAAACCAGGTCACCGTGGCTGAAAATGTGATTTTTGTGGCAAGGGTGGAGTTGAATGCCCTCCTTGCCCAGGATATTCAGAAGGAAACAGAATTGGTCGGCGACCTGGACGGTCGGTCCGGGGGACTTCAACTGGAAAGCTTAAAAAAGAGAGCGCTTGAAAATCGTCCGGACCTGAAGGGGGCAGGCCTGAGGCTTGCAGGCGCACAGTCTGTGCGATCCGTCGCGGTCTCATCCATATGGCCCGATTTAAACCTGGGCATTTTTCGACAGACGTTTGCAGGTCCCAACGGCAGGACCTCGTTCTGGCGTACCAGTTTTGGATTGGAAGTACCCCTCTGGGCGATGTTCCGTCAACGGGGCGAGATCGCTGAGGCGGGGGCCGAAGTGGCGAAGGCGGCCTCCGAGGAAGCGGCCGTGCGCTTTCAGGTGCATCTGGATGTGGAGGTCGCCTTCCGGACAGTCAAAGCCGCTGAAGACCAGGTCGATCTGTTTCGGGACCGCGTTTTGCCGGTTGCCGAACAGGCCTATGATATCGCCAGCAGGAGCTACCGGGAGGGCAAGGCCTCTTACCTGGATTTGCTGGAGGCCCGGCGTACCCTGACGGAAAGCCGTATCGAATATGCGGAGGCCCTGTTCCATTACCGGGTCTCCCTGACCAGGCTGGAACAGGCAGTTGGGGGCAGTCTCTAAGCACATCAAGGAGATGTTTATGAAGGTGCGAAAAAAAACGATCCTGTTCGGCGCGCTTCTGGTGCTTTTGTGGGGGGTGCATCCTGGCTATACAGAGAACCACGAACCCGGTGAACACCCTGAGAAAACGGGACACGAGCCCCACGAGGACAACGTTGTCCGGCTGAGCGGTGCACAAATCCAGGAGTTCGGTATTGAACTGGCCGTAGCAGGTTCGGGCACGTTATCTGTGCATGTCTCGCTGCCCGGAGAAATAGTGGTCAACCCCGACCGTTTTGCACATATCGTACCCCGTGTGTCGGGGGTGGTCCGCCGGGTGCATAAAAAGCTAGGAGATCGTGTGCAAGCAGGCGAAGGGATGGCCGTGCTGGAAAGCCGCGAATTGTCGGATTTGAAGTCTGCATATCTGGCCGCCAGGGAGCGTCTGGCCCTGTCAGAAGCAACTTTTCAGCGGGAGGAAAAACTCTGGAAGGACAGCATTTCCTCAGAGCGGGAATACCTCGAAGCGAAACAGGCGTTGGCCGAAGGGCGTATTGTATTGCGCTCGGCGGAACACAAGCTCTATGCATTGGGATTTTCCGAGAAGCATCTTTCTGAATTACCTGCACAGCCCGATGTTTCCTTTACCCGATATGAGATTACAGCGCCTTTTGTCGGCAGGGTGATCGAAAAACATATCACACTGGGCGAGGCGGTCAAGGATGACGCCGAGATCTTCTCTGTTGCAGATCTGAGTACCGTTTGGGTGAATCTGACGGTCTATCAGAAAGATTTACCCTCTATCCGGATGGGGCAGCAAGTAGAGGTCTCCGCTCGGGAAGGTATCCAGAAAGCATCGGGCAGAATCGCCTACATCAGTCCGATTATAGATGAAGAGAGTCGCACGGCAACAGCCCGTTTGGTACTCCCCAATTCAAAGGGACACTGGCGCCCGGGTCTGTTTATCATCGGCAAGATCGCTGTAGAAAGCCTGTTTGTGCCAATCCTGGTTCTCAAAACAGCCATCCAGACGGTGGCAGAAAAACCAGTGGTATTTGTGCAGGAGGAAGAAGGTTTTGAACCCCAACTTGTGAAGACCGGAAGGGGCAATGAGACGCATATCGAAATCCTTTCGGGCTTACGCCCAGGCCAGACATATGCGGCAAAGGGTGCCTTTACTTTAAAAGCCCAGTTGTCCAAGGGGGATTTTGGGGAAGGGCACAGCCATTGAAGGGGCGCAATGACAGCATTTGATTGGATCCTGTTGACTGACATGAAGAGAAAATCACAATGGTAGACGTGATGATACAGGCTGCCCTCAGAAACCGCCTGATGGTGGTGGTGCTGGGGGTCGTGGTGATGGCTGCCGGTTATTACAACTATACCCAGCTGCCCGTGGACGCATTCCCGGATGTCTCGCCCAATCTGGTACAGGTCTTTACTGAAACAGAAGGACTTGCACCAGAGGAAATCGAGAAATTTGTAACTTATCCGGTTGAAGCAGTGATGAACGGTCTTCCTGGAATTGAAAACATTCGTTCGGTATCCAACTTTGGCCTTTCCGTCGTCAACATTTACTTTGAGGATGGAGTGGATATTTACTTTGGCAGGCAGCTGGTCAACGAGCGCCTTCAAGAAGCCCGCGAGCAAATACCCGAAGGGTTTGGAGATCCTGCGATGGGTCCCATCTCAACGGGCATGGGACTGGTTCTTTTTTATTACCTGGAGGACGAGACTGGAAATTGGAGTTTGGAGGAACTGCGCACGATTCAGGACTGGTTGGTTAAGTTCCACTTGCAAACCGTGCCAGGGGTAACGGAAGTCTTGGGTATTGGGGGATATGAGAAGCAGTTTCACGTGGTTATAAGTCCCAATGCCTTGTTGCGTTACGACGTGACGATCAACGAAGTCATTGAAAAGATCCGAGCCAATAACCTGAATGTGGGTGCGCAATTTATTGAAAAAGATGCAGAAGAATACATCGTCCGCTCAGTGGGGCTTGCATCCACGATTGAAGATCTTCAGAACATTGTCATCAAGGCGGAAGACGGTAGGCCGACGTACCTGAAACATCTAGCAGAAATCAAGGTTGGAGGGGCGGTTCGGCGTGGCGTTCAGACATACAACGGCATCGGCGAGGTAGTTGCAGGAATGGTCGTCAAGTTGTTTGGGGCCAATTCTTCCTCAGTAATTGAACGCGTAGAGGCGAAGATGGAAGAGATCAACGGGATTCTGCCGGAGGGGATAAAGCTGGTTCCCTACTATGAGCAGAAAACGTTGGTGGCTGCCTGCGTTGCAACTGTGACCAATGCGCTAATCCAGGGCATTGTGTTGGTGGTTTTGGTGTTGGTGGTTTTTATGGGTGCGTTTAGGCCCAGCGTGGTCGTGGCGCTTTCGATTCCCTTTTCAGTACTTTTTGCAACGATGTGGATGAAATATCTCGGGATCTCTGCAAACCTGATGTCCCTGGGCGGGTTGGCCATCGCCATCGGGATGATGGTAGATGGCACTATTGTTATTGTAGAGAATGTGGACCGGTTGCTGCGAGCGTCAGACCCTGAAGAGTCTCGCCTGCACGTTGTTGCTCGTGCCTGCGCGGAAGTGGGGCGTCCTATTCTATATGCCATCTCGATCATCATCATCGTGTTTCTGCCGCTGTTTACACTTCAGGGTGTGGAAGGCAAGACGTTTCGACCGCTGGCCTACACGGTTGCCCTGGCCATGCTGGGTTCACTGGTCTTCGCCCTTTTTCTGGCTCCCGTGTTCTCCAATATGCTGATGCGACGGCCAAAGCGCCTTCAGCACAATGATGGACAGGAGGGACGGGTTTTGGGGAGCTTGCTGAAAATCTACCAGCCCCTGGTCGCTCTCTTTGTAGCCCGGCGGCGTCTGGCCATCGGGCTTGCCGCAGGCTTGATGGTGCTCGGCCTGCTGGTGTTTCCTTTCCTCGGCTCAGAGTTCACACCCAGCCTCCAGGAAGGTACCATGGTCTTGCGCCTCACGATGGCACCTTCTATTTCGCTTCGTGAGAGCAAGCGGATTACGCTGCTGGTGGAAAAACGTCTCATGAAGGTCCCTGAAATAACGGGTGTTGTCTCACGCATCGGTCGGGGTGAAGTGGGTGCACATACCGATCCTATCAACAGTGCTGAAATGTACATTTTGCTCACACCAAAAGAAGAATGGCGCACGGCAACGACGCAGAGCGAACTGGAGGATGTGATTCGTGATCACCTGGGTGAAATACCGGGTGTGCTGACCAATTTTACACAACCTATTGCGATGACAATTGACGAACTCTTAGAGGGGGTTCGGGCGGAGTTGGCCGTCAAGCTTTTTGGAGATGATCTGGATGTGTTGAAAGAAAGGGCCGATGAGATTGCTTCCGTGGTTGGCTCGATTCGCGGAGCGGCGGATGTCCAGGTCGACCAGGTCAGTGGTACGCCGCAGCTTCTGATCCAGGTTGATCGTCAGGCAATTGCACGATACGGGATCAATGTGTCGGATGTCCAGGAGGTCATTGCCGCAGCTGTGGGAGGCGAAGAGGCTGGCCAAATCTTTGAAGGTATTCGTCGGTTTGACATTCTGGTACGTTTTGCTGAGGTCTACAGGAATACGCCCGAAGCGATTGGGCGCCTGCTTATCAAATCCCCAGATGGGGCAAATGTGCCTCTGGTAGAATTGGCAAAGATCGAAGAGATTGTAGGACCACGCCAGATTACCCGTGAAAAAAATCAGCGCTTCATCACCATTCAATGCAATGTGACCGACAGAGATATCGGATCATTTGTGGAAGAGGCGCAGGCGGCCATTGATGACAAAGTTAATCTGCCACCGGGTTACCTGGTGACCTGGGGTGGGCAGTTTCGTCTTCAGCAAGAGGCCAACAAGCGCCTGATGCTGGTCATTCCGATCACACTGTTTATCATTTTTCTGCTTCTATTTTCCAGCTTCAATTCGATGAAGAATGCCGCACTAATTCTTCTCAACATACCTCTGGCGCTGGTCGGTGGGGTGGTCGGCCTCTGGTTGAGCGGGCAAAACCTTTCTGTTCCTGCCTCTGTGGGCTTTATTGCGCTTTTTGGTATTGCTCTGGAAAACGGGATGGTACTGGTGACTTACTTGAACCAGCTTCTGCGAGATGGCATAGACTTAGATGAAGCATCCGTTCAGGGCGCATGTTTGCGCGTTCGGCCCGTGTTGATGACAGCGATTACGACCGCGCTGGGACTGTTTCCGCTTCTGTTTTCCAGTGGAACCGGGAGCGAGGTTCAAAGACCTCTTGCCACAGTGGTTGTAGGAGGACTGGTGACATCAACGGTGCTGACGCTGCTGGTTATCCCCGCGCTCTATAAATGGTTTGCCGTCGAGATCGAGGAGGAAGTATAACCCACCCGGGTTCCAGATTTCGAGCTGGGGCTTGTATCGGAAAAGTTGACCAAGATCAGAAGGAGATTTTTGGATGAAGCAAAGTTTCTATCTCTGGATCAGGGACTTGCACCTGTATTTCGGGCTCTTTATCAGTCCGTTCATACTGGTTTTTGCGGTGACCACCCTCCTGTTCAATCATACCTGGAAGCCCTGGGATCATGAAAAAGATGTTAGAAAAATGGAAGTGTCGGTACAGGTTCCAACAGATGTGGAAGGCGTTGAGCAGGCAAAGGCGATTATGAAACAGGTGGGTGTGTCGGGCGAGATCAGAAACATCTTTCGGAGAAGAAACCGTCTGACGATTCCGGTGATGAAGCCCGGACAAAATGCATCTATTCAGGTCAACCTGGAGACGGGGATGGCCGTGGTGGAAGAGTGGGATACGGATCTTTGGGATACCTTGATGTACTTGCACAAATCCCCCGGGCCACATCTTGCCAAGATCAGGGGGAATTGGATTTTTACAAGGATATGGACTTACTTGGTCGACGGTGTTGTCTATCTGGTCTTCTTTATTTCTACCAGCGGGATCTATTTGTGGGTCGTGCTCAAGGCAGAAAGAAAGATCGGGCTGATTGTCATGGGTACAGGCTGTCTCACTTTCTCTGCGATTGTATCCGCTTTTATTTTTTAAATCTGCTATCAGGT
>JAPUJS010000087.1 GCA_027296045.1 bacterium
GCGGGCGGCCATTTTTTGCGGAGACGGACTTCCAAGCGAATCGTCCGAAAAATGGGTGAGGGTGGCCGCAGAAGCCCATTCCTCGGGCGGCAGGAGGCCGTCGATTTGAGGGGGCGTTGGAAGCAGGGGACATCCCGATTCTTTGCGATTGAGATAGGGCCCCCCCATTTTTTCCAGGGCCAGGAAGCTGGCACGTTTTAAAGATCCGAAGGGTTCTTGCAGATAAATTTTCTCCAGCGTCCCATTGGTTCGAGGGTCTCCAATCCAGCCCAGGGCTTCGACGGCCTGTACATGGCCTGCAAGGGCCGAATCCTCAAGGGCTTTGATGACTTTGAAGTTGCGATTGCTCATCTCGATCAGTTTGTCGAGGGCAGCAGCAGAAATACCCGGATGAGGGTGTTGTGTGCTGGAGATCAGGGTGTGTGCGAGCTCGGTGGAAAAAGAGGTTGGGGCAAGGGATCGCAATAAATAGGAACGTTCTTCCTGAGAAGTTTGGGCCACGATTGGAAGCAGTGCTTCTGGCCGGAGGCCGTCGGTGTATTGGGAGAGCATTCGGGCGGCATAGCGCCGGATTTGAGGTGCCGGGTCATGGAGAAGTTGGAGGAGCCGGTCGTGTAAATCGACCGGGGTTCGAAACACCCAGGCGCAGGCGGCTCCAAGGCGGACTTCGGGATCTGGGTGAGTGAAAAGATCGAACAGTTGTCGGTCCAAAATGAGGTCTTCGCGATGTTTCAGGGCCAATACGGTCTCATACCGCATGCGGGGATCTCGAAGGTATTCGCTTAAGATGCGGTTCTGGGCGGGTTCTTCCAGGCCGGTGAGAGATTCCAGGGCGCTGTCCACGGTCATATCCAGGGCCCTGGAGCTCAAATACAGGGCTTCTTCACCGGGCATTTCTTCCAGTGGCAGTCCAGATTCCGATACCAGAAAGATGGGGTTGCCCAGAGTTTGATATCCCCCCTGTTCGCTTTCCAGAATGACCCGGAGGTAGGTTCGCCCTTCAACGGGCAGGAAAAACCGGCTTTCGAAGAGGGCGGTTTGGGGAGAGACAGACCAGATGCTGTCTCCATCGGCAATGAGGGTGATCTGGCTGATCGGGTGACGGGAAACCCCCCGAAGGCGGATGTAGACGCGGCCTTCCGTGACCGGCACGACGCTGCCCAATGGTTTGCCGTTGATCTGCAGGTCCAGGCGAATGCCGTCGGATTGGGCAACGTAGGCTATCCCCTGGCGCAGGGCGGTGATGATCTGTTCGGGGCGGTTGCCTTCGGCCCACACATAGGTTTTGGGAAACGCCTGTGCCGATTCCAGGGCGGTATTGCTGCTGCCAGCCAGGTAGATTCGGTATCCAGAGGTGAGCAGCCGATCCCACGTGCCGCCGGGGGCGCAGGCTTCTGACCAGGTGTCATTCTGGATGCCCAGGAAGGCTGTCGTGGGGCTTGTTGAGGGGCTCAGGGAGGTGGAAATCGACACGCCGCGTTGCGATTCGATCCAGGCAATCACATGGACGATGCTGTGGTCGGGAACGGGCATACGGGGATCGGCACCGAACAGAATCAGTGCTGCCTGGGCGGTGTCGGAAGGGGCCCAGGACGTGCCCAGGATGGGGGTGATCCGCCAGGTGTGCAGGGCTTCTTCTTGTAAGATGGCTTGCACACCTGTGAACAGGCCTTCCCGATGGTGTCCATACAGGATCACCCAGTCCAGGCCATGGTCGATGCTGCGCTGGACGTGTTCGGAGACCAGGGCCTGGGTGTTGCGGGCGGAATAGGACCGGATGTCGCCGCTATACCAGCCGCCGCTTGCCCAAATGGGCAACGGAAGCAGAAGGGTGAGGATCGTGATCCGGAAAAGGGGGGAGGTGCCCATGGTTTTTCAGGTGAAAAAAAGAATCCAGAAGCTGGTGCTGCGAAACACTTCTTCTGGATTGTGTTGCCTTTGGGTTCGTTTCCGGTTTGAAAACGGCTCGGTGTGCCTGTTGCCTCTGGCCGGCGTCTACCTTTTCTGGAACATTGGATCGGGTCCTATTCCCCTTCGTCGTTTCTGCTTTCGGCCAGGGTTAACACGTCCAGGAGTTTCTGCGTGGCAACAGATAGACTACGGCCCCTTCGGTAGAGGATGCCCAGGGGGCGCACGAAAGAATCGTCTTGAAAGGTCACGGTTTTCAGGGTGCCCACTTCCAATTCTTTTTCTACGGAGTTCATGGGGACTACGGAAAGGCCGATGTCGACTTCGACGGCGTGTTTGATGGTCGCAATATGGTCGAGTTCCATGACAATATTGGGACGCACACCGTGTTTGCGGAAAAAACGGTCAATGGCCCGGCGGGTGGGGGTTTCGGGTGTGAAGAGGATGAGGGGGGCGTTGTTGAGGACGTTGGGGATGATGCTGGATTCTTGTGCAATGGCATTTTCTGGGTGCGCAATCACGACCATCTCGTCTTCGGCAAACTGGACCACGTCGATGTTGCGCTGCACCCTGGGATAGGCCACAATGCCCAGGTCGATTTCGCTGGTGCTGACATTGTCATAGATTTTCTGGGCCTGGTCGTATTGGAGTCGGAAATTGACCCGGGGATAAGTCTTGAGATAGGTTTTTAAATACGGTGCTAGCTCCAGCATCCCGACACTGTAGATGGAAGACAGACGGACGGTGCCGGAGACGACGCCGCCAAGGGCCTGGATGCGGTGCTCCATTTCTTCATAGCGGCGCACAATTTCTCGGGCGTAGCGATAGAAGATTTCTCCTTCGGCAGTCAGGGTCAACCGGCGTTTTTCACGTTCGATCAGTTGCTTGCCCTGGCGTTTTTCAATGCTTTTGAGCTGTTGGCTAACCGCCGATTGGGTTACCGAGTTCAAAACGGCGGTTTTGGAAAAACTTTGGGTTTCGACCAGATCACAGAAAACTTTTAGACTTGCAATCAGCACTGATCCGTTCTCCATAGTAAGATGGGGTGGATGATCGGATTATAGGTTCCGATGGGTTTTGCGAATGCGAAACAGATCGTAAGTATTGCACACGACGCCTTCAATGAAGGTGGTCCGCGTGTCGTGATCACTGGCCCATCTCACCGGCATTTCGTGGACCTGATACTGCAAGCGATGGGCCAGAAAAAGGACTTCTGCATCGAACATAAACCGTTCGACAATCAACCGGGAAAAGATGTCGTGGGCCGCCTTTTGGGTGAAGAATTTGAACCCGCACTGGGTGTCTTCGTAGCGGCTCAGATCGGGGATGATCAGAGACAGGCCCCGGTTGAAGATTTGGGAGGCCAGACGCCGGTAGAGTTTGGGCTGGTGCTGAATCTGGGAGGCCGACATTTTTCGCGAGCCAATGACGACATCCGAGCCCTGTTCGAGGTGTTTTAAGGCCTCTTCCGTGCAGGTGATATCAGTCTTGTTGTCGGCATCCATAAAGCCGATATACTGACCCTTTGCAGTGCACATGCCTGTTTTCAGGGCATGGCCTTTCCCGCGGTTCGCTTCATTTCGGATTACCGTGATATTTTCTTTATTTTCAACAGCTTTCCGAGCAACCTCGGCAGTATGATCGGCACTGCCGTCGTCTACGACAACGATTTCCCAGGTTCGGTTCAGGGTATTGAGATAGTCCTGCGTTTTTTGGAGGGTGTCCCCGATGCGTTTGGCTTCATTGTAGGCGGGGAAAACAAGGGAGAGAAAGGTATCTGGAGTGGGGACTGCCCCGGAAGAATCTCCATCCTCTATCAAGATTTGACCCTCAACTTTGTGCAGTGAAATTTATAAGGCTATTGAAACAAATCAATTAAATCTATAAGATTTGTGAAAGCATGTCAATAGAAAAGCTGGAGGAAGCAACCGGGCTTTCCGTCTGCCCATCCGGATCTTATTTGGAGGATAATCTTCTTGTGTGAATTGGTAGATCATCTTATATTTTCAACCTGTTATGCAATGGAACAGGTTGATATAACCCAACCTTATATCGGGGTTTAGAGGAGAGGACATGAACTGGTTTGACAAGCTAAAATCGGGCATTCAAACGCTGGTTCGGCGGGGCATGCCAGAAAATTTATGGATTCAGTGCGAACGGTGCCATCAGATGGTCTATCGCAAGCAATTGGAGCAAGAAGGCGGGGTGTGTGCCAATTGTGGGCACCATTTCCGCATTTCGAGCCGGGAATATCTCGATCTGGTTTTGGATGCGGGGTCTTTCGAAGAATTCGGGCAGGAGGTGAAGTCGACCGATGCGTTGCAGTTTACCGACCGGATTTCCTATGCCGACCGCCTCAAGGACTATCGAAGGCGGACGGGGCAGGATGCGGCCGTGGTTACTGGAATCGGGAAGATCAACGGGCTGGAAGTGGGGATTGGCGTGCATGAGTTCGGGTTTATTGGCGGTTCTTTGGGCTCTGCAGAAGGGGAACGGATTCGCAGGCTCATCGACCGGTGTCTGGAGCGGGGCTTGCCGCTGATTCTGGTGTGTCGCTCCGGTGGGGCCCGGATGCAGGAAAGTGTGCTTTCTTTGATGCAGATGGCCAAGGTCAATGCCAAGCTGGCTGTGCTTGGGGAGGCCTCTTTGCCCTATATTTCGATTTTGAGCGATCCGACAACCGCCGGGGTGGCGGCCAGTTATGCATCGGTTGGCGATATCAATATTGCCGAGCCCAATGCGTTGATCGGGTTTACGGGCGAGCGGATCACGGGGTCCTCCCTTGGTGCCGAAGAGATGGAAGCATTGCGCCAGGCGCAGCGGGCCGAAAAAGTGCTGGAACACGGGTTTGTGGATATGATTGTGCCCCGATCGGAGATGAAAGAGACGCTTGCACGGGTGTTGGGCCTGCTGATGGGCGGCGCTCTGACCCGGGTGGATGCATAAGCGATTGGGAGGACAGCAGTTGGCAACCGGGATCCGGGCGTTCTGTACGGTATTTTTGTTTCGGGAAGATCGGGTATTGTTGTTGAAGCGGTCCGATAAAAGCCGGTTTGCGCCCGGGCGCTGGACCGGGGTGGGCGGGCGTGTGGAAGTTTCCGAGTGGAGCGATATTCAGGCGGCAGGGTTGCGAGAAGTGGCCGAAGAAACGGGCATTTTTCCGAGCGAGGTGAGCGATCTTCGGATTCGGGTGGTGTGGACTCAGCCGGAGGGGGCAGATGTGGTCGTGATCGCTTTTTTGACGGGCCGAACGGACCGAGAAGCGCTGGGGCCGTGCGACGAAGGGGAATTATGCTGGATTGAGGTGTCGGAGACGGCAGGGTTGGACTGGATCGGGAATGCACGGGTGGCTTTTGATTGTGCCTATCAGGCAATGCAGGATGGGGAGCAGGGTGTGTCTTTTGGTGTGGGGGAACAGGATGTGGATTTGCAGGTTCGACAGGTGGCTTTTTTGGACACGCCTTCGGTTTTCAGCGAGGATATCCCATGAAAATTGTGATTCGGGCAGGTGGCGTGGGCACGCGGTTGTGGCCTTATAGCCGGCAGACGTATCCCAAACAGTTTCACAAGATGGTGGGCGAGCTGACGATGCTTCAGGAGGCGGTGGCTCGCATTGAGCCCCTGGTGCAAGCGGGTGGGCTTTATGTATCTACGGGGACGGGATTGGTAGATCTGGTGAAAACACAACTTCCGGAGCTTCCTGCTGATGGTTTGATTGTCGAACCCGCCCTTCGAAACACCGGCCCGGCCGTGGGGTTGGAGTGTGTATTGCTCGAAACTAGAGCGCCTGGCTGTACGGTGGCCAGTTTGGGGTCTGACCACCATATCGGAAAGCCGGATGAATTTTGCCGGTTGCTCCGGGTGGCCGAGCAAGCTCTGGAGGATATGCCGGAAACCCTGTTTACCATCGGGGTCAAGCCCACGCGCGCGGAGACCGGATTTGGATATATTCAAAAGGGAGATGTAGTGCGCGAAGTGGCAACAGAACCGGTCTATGATGTCGGTCAATTTACGGAAAAACCCGACGTCGCAACGGCCCAGGCCTATGTGGACAGTGGGGCGTATTTGTGGAATAGCAATATGTTTGTCTGGAAGGCGCAAACGGTGCTGGACCTGTTTGAGGCCTTTGAGCCGGAGATTCACAAGCTGTTGATGCAGATTAAGGCCGCTGTGGGGACGCCGGACGAGGCCTCGGTGATCGGTCGGGTGTATCCGGAGATGAAGGAGATTGCGATCGACAATGCGGTGATCGAACGGGCCGATCGCGTGGCGACTCTGGAAGCCGATATTGATTGGAGCGATATTGGGAGTTGGGCAGCGCTGACGGACGTGATCCCGGTGGACGGGGATGGCAATTTGTTTTCGGGCCAGGTGCTTGGCATCGGCGCAAAAAATGTGACCGCCTATGGTCCAGATGGAAAACTGATTGCCCTTGTGGATGTGGAAGATTTGATTGTGGTGGACACGCCGGATGCCCTGCTGATTTGCAGGCGAGACAATGCACAACGGGTTCGAGATGTGGTGGCCCGGTTGAATGCGGGAGATGAGTTAAAGCAGTATACTTGAGGCGTAAGGGATATCCCATGAAAATCCTGGTTTTACAAGGTCCCAATATCAATATGCTGGGCAAGCGAAAGGCCGAGCATTACGGCAGCGTGACGATGGAGGAGATCCATGAAAAGATGGCGCGGAAAGCATCGGAACTCAGGTGCGAACTGACCTTTTTTCAGTCCAATCACGAAGGCTTTTTGGTGGATCGGGTGCAGGAAGAACGGGACCATGTGCAGGGGATCATTCTGAACCCGGCCGGTTTAACCACCACCAGTATTTCACTGCGAGACGCCATTGAAGACAGCGGACTGCCGCTTGTGGAGATCCATCTGTCCAATATCCATGCCAGGGAGGAATGGCGGCATGGGTCGGTGTTTTCCGGGCTGGCTGTGG
>JAPUJS010000088.1 GCA_027296045.1 bacterium
GGCGCGACCAAGGGCCTCTATGTGGACCTCACAAACTGGCTGCCCACAGCCGTAGATATGACCAAAATACATCCAAAGGCGGCTCGGTATTTGTGTGAATATCCTCCGGGAAGCGGCAAGTTTTATGCAGCCCCTTGCGAGACCGATGCCGTGGGCTTTGTCTATCGCAAAGACTGGTTTGAAGCCCCAGAAGAAAAAGAGGCGTTTCAGAAAAAATACGGTCGAGACCTGACCATACCCGACACCTGGAACGAATTCCGGGATGTCGCAGTATTTTTCCACCGTCCCGATCAAAAACAATACGGTTGTACCCTCCTGACAGGCAGAGGCTACGATTCCCTGACCATGGGCTATCAGATGTTCATGTGGGCCTTCGGCGGGGCCTGGGGAGATCCGCAAACCCACCAGGTGAAAGGATATGTCAACATCGATGCGTGCATTGCCGCCTTAAATTTCCTCAAAGACCTGCTCCAATTTGCCCCACCCGGCGCGACCAATTTTGATTACTTCAAGGCCTTTGAGGCGTTTTCAAACGGATCGACGGCCATGAGTCTGAATTACTTCGCTTTTTACCCGGGTCTGACCAAACAATTCGGCGATAAAGTTGGGTTTTTCAAAGTACCGCGGGTAGGCGATAAAATGACCGTCAAGTTGGGCGATCAGGAATTTCATATTACAACAGCCGGCAAACGGGTGGTCAGTCTGGGCGGCCAGGGATTCAGCATCTCGAAAAAAACCACACCCGAGCGTCAGGAGATGGCCAAAAAATTTATCGCCTGGTTCCTGCAGACCGACATCCAGAAAGAATGGGTCAAAAAAGACGCCGGTTTCACAGCCAATACCGAGATCTTGAACAGCGAAGCCTTCAAAAACATGACCCCCTATAACCGGTCATTTGCAGAGTCGCTAGACTTCCTCCAGGACTTCTGGAATGTACCGGTTTACAACGAGCTTCTTGCCGTATCACAGCGGTATTTAGGCGAAGCCCTCGATGGCGTTCGCCCCCCGAAAGAAGCGTTGGATCTGCTGGCGGCAGAGCACGAAAAAATCATGCAAGAAGCCGGTCTCCTCGTTCCGTAAACCCAAACGCTGCAGCAATTCTTCCCCAAGGATCCCTCAAAGGAGCTTACGATGCCCCAATTTAAAAAAGCAAGCGCCATTAAAGTTGGTGTAATCGGCTATGGCGGTGCTTTCAACATGGGTAGACACCACCTGACCGAGATGAAACGCGTCGGGATGACACCTGTTGCAGTCACCGAATTGGACCCCATCCGTTTGGAAGTAGCCAGCGAAGATTTCCCGGGCATCCAGACCTACAACAGCGTATCCAAGATGCTCAAGCAGTCCGATGTGGACTTGCTCACGATCATTACCCCGCACAACACCCACGCAAAATTGGCCATTCAATGCCTCAAAGCCGGTCGGTCGGTCATCACCGAAAAACCCTTTGCCATCACCACCGAAGAATGCGATGCGATGATCCGAGAAGCAAAAAAGCGGCGTCTGCTGCTTTCGACCTATCACAATCGGCACTGGGACGGGTGTGTGGTTGAAGCGCTCAAACAGATCTACCGCAACAAAGCCATCGGGGAAGTCCATCGGATCGATGCACACATGGGCGGCTATGGCCCCCCTGGCACCTGGTGGCGTGGCAGTAAATCTATCTCCGGAGGCATTCTCTACGACTGGGGGGTGCACTTCCTGGAGTATGCCCTGCAAATCATGCGCTCTGATATGGTCGAGGTCTCTGGTTTTTCGAAAACTGGATTCTGGGCCAACAAATCGGTCTGGAAAAAGGATAGCAACGAAGATGAAGCCACCGCCATCATCCGATTTAAAAATGGCGGCTGGATCAATCTCACCTTTTCCAGCATTGCTCCCAACGCCCCTCAAAACTGGTTCGAAATCATTGGCACAAAAAGTACCTACATTTTTGACAGCCGAACGTATGAAATCATTAAAAAAGACGGAGATCAGAAAATCATCACTTCCGGGCAAAACACCCCCAGTCAGTGGGGCAAGTATTACAGAAATATCGTGAACCATCTATCCAGAGGCACCAAATTGATCATCACCCCCGAATGGGCACGTCGGCCCATCCACATCCTGGACCTGGCAAACAAAAGCGCCCGGGCAGGCCGGACGCTCAAGGTCAAATACAAATAAAGGTTCTGAAAGTTATTCAATCCCCCAATGCAAAATATTTGCGTTTAGTTTATATAAATTGATATTTATAAATTAGTTAAAAGATAGGTCAATTTTCCCTTCGAAGGGAAAATTGACCTATCACGACATTGTGATCTGGAATGGGTATTACCCTCCTGCCCTGAGGTTTCCCAACCACATCCCTGTAAGAACAAAACAGAGCCCCACCACATGATTGGCCATCACGTTGGTGATTGCCAACCCCAGGGCTCCTGTTTGGGCGAATCGAATACTTTCAAGCGCATAGGTAGAAAAGGTTGTCATCGCCCCCAGAAATCCGATCATGAAAAACAGCTTTTCGGACGGACCCAAAAAATGGCGCACCTCAATCCAGGTGAACAGAAACCCAATGATCAAACAACCCAGGCTATTTGCACCGAAAGTTCCCCAGGCAAACTGGGTGCCCAAAAAACGATTGGCCGCCACAGAAATTCCATAGCGACACAAAGCACCAAGTGCACCGCCTGCACCGACCAACAGGATATTCATCATCGTGTCCACCCTTTGGAATAAGGAAACCGGCCCAGAGCATCCGTTCCTGGAAACGAATGCCCTCGACTATTGAAACGACAGAACAAATTTAGCGATTAATTCTCGTTCTTCTTTCGACATTTGGGGATAGGCCGGCATTTTCAACTCTGTTAGAGAATGCCATCGGCCTGAAAGCCCGATACCAGGGGAAACAGAAGGGCTGGCACGCACTCAACCACCTCACAGGTCGCCCCGAGCGTATCCCCTGTGGCACCTCCGATTTTTCGAAACGTGTAAAACGCCAGGGCCAGTGTCAAAATCACGGTTCCTACCGCCACGATTGCTCCGGTCCACCCGCCCGCCCAGACGCACACCGCCCCCAGCAGGGCAGGGGCAAAAAGGGCCGAAATCCGGGGTGGTCGATCAAAAAAAATCGTGCCCAGCCCTCCGTCGGGCCGGGCGTAAGGAAGAATCGCCATCGTCAGCACAAGTGCACACCGCCCGGCCAGTGGCATCAGACACACCACGTGCCATCGCAGCATCGCAGGTGCCCCTGCAATCGCCACAGCCTTGATACAGAAAATCGAGACAATCGCCATCACGCCCATAGCCCCGATGTGGGGGTCGCGCATAATTTCCAGCATTCGCTGTTCGGATCGAGCGCTAAAAAAACCGTCCGCTGTATCCGATAGCCCGTCCATGTGCAACCCCCCGGATACCGAAATCAGAAAAACGGTCGTAAGCACACCGGTGAGCAAGTCGCCTGTCCACAACCCCAGCGCCCAGACCAGCAGCCCGGCAAATGTTCCGATGAGACCGCCGATCACCGGAAAAAACACGGCGCTTCCGGCCAGATCGCCCTCTCTGGTGCCCCAGTTGAACGGGACCGGAAATACGGTTAAAAAACGCACACCTGCCCAGAATCGGTTCATGGAATCGCCCCTGAAACAGCCGCTTCTTCAAAGGTGCTCACCTGCGTAAGCACCCCGGCCGCGGCATCCAAAATGGGCATCGCAAGCGCTGCTCCTGTTCCCTCGCCCAAACGGAGATCCAAATCCAGCAACGGCCGTTTGCCCAACTCGGCCAGCATCACTCGATGGCCCGGTTCTACGCTCTGATGCCCGGCCACCATATAATCCACAGATTGGGGCGCAAGCCTGCTGGCAATCAGTGCCCCTGCAGTAGAAATAAATCCATCGATCACCACGGGTTTCTTTAACCGGGCAGCCCCCAAAATCACCCCGGCGATGCCCCCAATTTCAAACCCACCCACCCGTGCAAGTACGTCCAGACCGTCTCTTGAATCGGGCCGATTCACCTCCAGCGCCTGCTGGATTACACCGACCTTGTGCGCAAGTTGCTCATCTCCAATACCCGTCCCTCGCCCCACCAGCTTTTCCACAGAGACCCCGGTCAGTACAGCCGCAATCGCAGTACTCGGGGTCGTATTTCCAATGCCCATATCCCCTGTCCCCAGAACGTCCACCCGGTCCCCGAAGCCCAAAGTGATCTCCAGGCCTGCCTCCACACAGCGCACAGCCTCATCCCGGGACATGGCCGGCCCCTGTGCGATATTTCCCGTTCCAGAGCGGATTGATCGATCCAGAATATGCCCCTCCTGCACCAGGTCCGTCAGGTCCCCGTTGACCCCCATATTCACCACCACCAACCTGGCCCCGCACACCTTGGCCAAGGCATTGATCCCGGCCCCCCCGGCTGCAAAATTTCGCACCATCTGGGCCGTTACCTCTGCCGGATAAAGGCTTACCCCCTCGGCAGTCACCCCGTGATCACCTGCCATCACGATCATCACCTTCCGATCCACCCTGGGGTCAAGCGACCGGGTCATCCCTGCCAGAGACCGCGCCAGGTCCATCACACGGCCGAGAGCCCAATGCGGCATGGTCAAACGCTCCAAACGGTCTACAGCCCGGGTTTCCCACTTCGAATCTTTCGGCACAATCTGCTCCAGCGTCTCTTCAAGCAATCCCATCTGGCTTCACCTCCATCGGCAATCCCGACACCATCAACACTACCCGGTCTGCCCGGGCAGCGACTTCCTGGTTGCACCGCCCTGCCAGGTCACGAAAACGCCTTGCCAATGCCTGCTCGGGCACAATGCCCATCCCCACTTCGTTGGTCACAAAAATTACCGGGCTTTCTCTTTCTCGTGCCGCATCCAATACCCCGGCGCAGGAAGAGACGATATCGTCCTCCCCAATCTCTCGCCCCTCCTGTTCTGCGTGATACATCAGGTTGTTCACCCAAAGGGTTAAGCAATCTACAAGAATCAGATCCTGGCTTGGCTGGGCACGCAACACCCCCTGCAGGTCCAGTTCCTCCTCCACTGTTTTCCACCTCTGATCCACCCGTTCGCCCCGGTGTTGTCGAATCCGTCGGCGCATTTCCTCATCCACTGGGGGACAGGTAGCCACAAAAACCCGCCGACAGGAAAATCCCTCTGCCAGTTCGCGGGCAAATCGGCTCTTCCCGCTTCGACTCCCACCGGTGATCAGAATCACCATGTCGAACACCGCCTCCTCTTATTCAAAACTCAATCCCAAGCCTGGCCGGGACCCCGTCTCCATAATAATGCTTCACCTTCCGCATCTCGGTCACCAGATCCGCCCGCTCTACCAGTTCAGGCCATACTTGATGCCCCGACAGCACCAGTTCACACCGCCGGTCGGCCGAATACACATCCAGAAGATCCATCACATCCTGCTGCACCAACAGATCGTACGCTACGGCGGCCAATATCTCATCCAGGATCAAAATATCCTGTTCCCCTTCGGCAATCAGCCGCCTGGCAATTGCCATTCCCCGCCTGGCCTCTTCCAGGTCCTGGGGTTCCGCGCCAAACCGGAACGACCCATCCGGCAGCATCCGCTCGCATCCTGTAGGGTACAATTCAATTCCATCCAGTCGTCGCAAAATATGCCGCTCCGAATAATGCTCGTTCTCTCCATCATACCCCTTGTCAAACTGGACCAGTGCAACCCGTTTTCCTGCGCCCAGACTTCGGATGGCAAGCCCCACACAGCAGGTGGTCTTACCCTTTCCATAGCCATAGTAGATATGGATCTGAGAATCGTCATCGCCTCCCTCACTCGGCGGCAAAACCCGGATATTTGCATTTTTCGCCACGGTGTGCCCCCTCTGGATGAATTACCCCCCGACCTGTTTGCCAAACTGCTGTGCAAAGGCCAGAAAATCGGCAAAGTCTACCTTGCCGTCCTGGGTAATATCTATTCGTGCATTGAAATCGCTATCGTCTGAACTCTTGCCGAAATTCTGGGCAAAAAACAAAAAATCGTTGAAATCCACCGTGCCATCCCCACTGAAATCGGCGGCTTCAACCGGGTCAGACGGAATCGTAGTGGTCGGCTGATCCTGTGTTTCTGTGATAAAGGCAATGTCAGAAGGTGGCAGACCTGTTGCAATCGGCCCGGCCACCAGGAGATCGGTTTGGGTGTCATAAACTCGAAAGCCGGCAGAGGCCGGATCGGTAAAACTCCCCTGATCCGCTACATACAGCCGACCGTTGAGAATACCCAGATCGGGAACGAATCCTCCCGAGATACCGCTCAGCCCGGCCGACACCGTTTTGGCACTTGCGTCAAAAGGTCTCACAGTGTTGGCAAACGTGGCGTCCGAAACCACCGCGTATCCTTTCTGGTTGGCCCCCACTGCAAGCGCTCCCGGGTTGCCACCCAGCTCCGTTCCTCCGACCACCACCCCTTCGCTGGTATTTTCCGCCAGATTCAACACCTCAATTCCACCATCCTCGAACTCCGTAAAACTGCCCACACAGGACAGGTAAAACTTACCTTGGACTTGAAAGGCATCCGTCGGATTTTTGAGTGCCAGCACGATGCCCTGCACACCCGCCTCATTGGCGTTCATATCCTTCAAAGCATCGGTGTTCACATCCACCACAGCGACTTCGCTCCGGTCGGTTGGCGCAAATCCGTTATTTCGGTCCAACCGCTGGCACAGCACATACAATTGTTCCTGCCAGATAGCCATCTGAGACATTTCCGGAATCCCGTCGCTGTCTGCAAACCCCGAAAGATCCACACTGCCCAGCGAATCTCCCGTGGAAGGATTCACCATCAATAAATGGGTAGACTCATATCGCGTCACATATGCTTTGGAATCGCTCACAAATGCAATCGCCTGCGGATTGGTCCCATTGCCCACCGAGAATTGACGTTCCGGCTTGCTCAGGTCTTCTGGATTCAGCACCAGGATGTTGTCCTGTCCCAGGCGGTTAATGACATAGACCCTGCCGTTGTAGAACTGCACCCCGGCATCGCTGTGAATATTCAACACATTCTCGGTGGCCACAAAGGTTTCCAGATCCACCACAGCGATACTCCCACTGCTGAAGTCCGTCGTGGTCAATATCGCCCGGTCTGCTGCTTCCACACCTGTAGCGATCAGACACAGGATCAAAATCCCACCCCAGAACCGCGTATCACAACACATGTCTGCCCTCCCTATTTCTGTTAAAATGGTTTCTGAACCGTAAGAAAATAGGACCGCCCTGGAAGGGGGTACCCCCAGAGATCTGCCACCTGATTATTCAGCAAATTCTTGGCCTCCACCGTGAAACGGAAATGTGCAAAACCCGTCCATCGGATGCCAGTATTGTGAATATGCCGGGCAGGAATCGGTCTCAGATTTGCCCGATCCAGAAAATTGCCGTCTTCAAACGTATATTCGTAAAAAACCGCCGCATCTCCCAATTGCAAAGCACCGTTGGCCTGGGCTTCATGGGCCGGACGATTGGGCAACTGCTTTCCCTGACGGTGGAGAAACCGGGAGCGATCCAGCGCCCGCTGAAAGGTATAATTCCCGGACAGAGACAGCCAGTCAAACACCCTACCCTGGGCGGTCCATTCCATCCCCCGAACCCTCGCCTTGCCGATGTTGGAAGACCGGGACACCCCTTGAGAAATTTGCACGAACTGAATCAACTGGCTATATCGGTGCTCGAAAATCGCAGCTTCCAGGCTCCCCGTTTCCCCTTCCAGACGGATACCCGCGTCCCAGACAACCCCTTTCTCGGCCTCTAAACTGGTATTGCCTACCACCCCGCCTCGATCCCCAAACAATTCATAAAACGTGGGAGCGCGGTGGCTTTTCCCCACATTGGCCTTGAACCAGGCCCAGGGCGTCAGATCCAGCCTCAAACCTGCCCGCAAGGTCACAAGCCGCCCCGAGGTAGTGGTGACGGGAACAAGCGGGGAAAGCAGGTAGGGATTTTCTTCGGCGACCCGATCCCGACGGAAAGATATGTTTGCAGAAGTGGAAACCACCCCCCAATCTCCCGGTGCGGTCCAATCCAGAGCGGTCCTCCCCTCCAGGGTCCATCGGCTGCTTTCAAAAAAATTCGCCTGATTTCGAATGCGCTCCCTTGGCAGGAAAGTGTCCCGACGAACTTCCCCTTCAACCGAAATCACGTGCCCCCCTGGCCAGACGCTCTGTAGCCGACTATCGAAACCCAGACTTCTTGTCCGATACACATTATCCTGCCGACCAATCCCGATTTCGCCCTGAGGATCTTGAAACGCTTCGCTCTGATGTGTCCAGAAAATCCGTTGTCGAAAGAAAAGTGCTTCCCACAGTTCGGGCGCCTCCACCGTAAACTCGGTCAAACTCCGAAATGTATTCAACCGTGCCTGACGGGACTGATTGTTGCTGATCCCCGGGATTCCGAGATGCTTCCAGTACAGGTTTTCCTGTCCTTTCACACGCCATCCCCCCCGGGAGCGATAGGCCCACTTTCCCAGCAGGCTGGCTGCAACAAAATCACTATTTTGACGATTCGCCAATGCATCATCATCGGGGTTGTATTCTGTACCATTGTCGTCTAAAAAAAGAAAATCGCTGTCGCTTGCCGTGTAATCTGCTAAAACCAGAAACTCGTGTGCACCATGTTCGCGTGCAACCATGGCATTCAAGCCCCGGGTATCAAACGCCCCCCAGGACCCGCTGCCTCCCCACCTGACACCACCCTTCCCTCGCAAGGTTCGAATATGGACAGTCCCCCCCATGCCGTTTCCACCTGCTGCCGCCCCCCGATAAACTTCCACCTGTGCCACCTGTGCCAACGGTAAATTACCCAGGTTAACCCCCCCACCCAGCGTCGAATGGAGCGGAATTCCGTCCAGATAAATCTCGACCTGTTCGGCAGAAGCCCCCCGTATGGATACAGTACTGAACGCCCCCAAGCCCCCCAGTCGCTTGACCTGCACCCCAGTTGCAGAAGCCAGCACGTCGGATACAGAAACTGCCCGGCCGTCAAAATCACTGCGATCCAACACGGTTACAAAGGCCGGATTGCGGTGAAGACTGGCCTGCCCTACTGGATCTGCAGTCACCTCCAGGGTTTCCAGGGCGAACACCCTCGGC
>JAPUJS010000089.1 GCA_027296045.1 bacterium
CAAAAAATTGTCGCTCGCCCAGCGTAGCCAGGTGAATCACCTCCCCCTGGGGCACCTCCAGCAGCACATGGGCCGCGCCGGTCTGAATAATATACATGCCCACTCCGGGCGCACCCTGCTGCACAATCACCTCGTTGGGCAAATACGTCCTGAGGTGAATAATCCGCTCAATCTGGCTGAGTTCTTCGCGAGTCAGAGAGGAAAAAATTTCGATCCCCCTCAAAATCGCCTCAATATCCTCATCTTCTCTGTGGGCGATTCCAAATTCGGAATCCCACTCTTCGTCGAAAAAAGGTTCGGAAACATTCATAGATCAAAGCCCGGCTTCAGGAAGAAAGGAAAGTTCAAAAATAACAAAAAACAACGGAGGTGCAAGCACTCCCTGTAACGAGATGTCCAGCAAGTGCCTGACCTCCGTTTCTAAATACCGGAAAATAACCTACTTATGCCGACCGTTCGATGCTCGATTTGTAGCACAATCGATGGGACCCACAGACACTTGGACAGGCGAAATCATCGTCCGGCCCAAAAGGCCCCATGGTGCGCAAACACCAGTATCCCGTCTCAGACAAGTCTTCCGTCAAATATTCCGCCGGAGGATCGTCCGAGGCGTAATAGCGTTTGGTCCGCAAATGCAGGCAAAAATCCAGCTTGGTCCCGGTCCATTTTTCTTCGGCCATAACTTTTTACCTCATATCAGAACGCTAAACAAATCATACACCCGTTGGATGGCCAGCAAAGCCGGCACCTACCATCGAGATGTTCAATAATCATAGAAGACAGCCAACAGGCAAGCCTTTCAAACAATTGCCTTCACCGCCCGCTGGATCAACGCCTTGGTCAACGGCACCTTATAGGCATTGTGTTCCAGAGGTTCGGCTTCCGCGAGTGCCTCTTCGGCCGCCCGAGCAAGCACCGCGTCGGTCATCTGCTGACCCACCAGGGCTTTTTCTGCCGGTTCGGACCGCCAGGGTTTGGGGGCAACCCCCCCCAGAACCACCCGGGCCTGCTTACAAACCCCGCCTTCGAGGCGAACAACAGCGGCCACGGCCGACAGGGCAAAGTCCATCGAACCCCTCTCATTGAACTTAAGATAAACGCTTCTGGTATTCGCCTGGGGCTTTGGCACAAAGACCTCGGTTAGCACCTCATCGGCCTGCAATACCGTTTCCTGGAGAAGCCGCTCGCTGGGCAACACATAAAAAGATTCCAGAGGGAGGTTTCGCTTACCCTTGGACCCCCAAACCGTCACCTGGGCTTCCAGCGCAATCAGGGCCGGCGCCAGGTCCGATGGATGCACGATATAGCTGGGTCCGCCGCCGATGATGGCATTGTATTTGTTATTCCCGTCGACCGCAAAACACCTTGCTCCGCCCTTTTTCAGACAATCAAACTCCTCATTTCGATAATACCAGCACCGGGGACGCTGACACAAATTGCCCCCAATCGTGCCCACATTCCGAATCTGAAGCGATCCCACCGATTCGGCCGCCTGGGCAAGGGCAGGATATTCCGAAGCGATCTTTGCATCCGACACAATCTCTGTCAGCGTTGTGGTCGCTCCAATGGACACCCCATCTTTGCCATGGCGGATATATTTCAACGGCAGTGCCTTCAGGTTCACCAACCGTTTCGGCGCCACCAAATTGTCTTTCAACTCGCCCAGCAGGTCAACCCCACCGGCGATCACCACCGACTGCCGGCCTCGCTTTCGCCCCAGGAGGCCCGGCACGTCTTCCAGGTTTGAGGGATTTACATACTCAAATGGATTCACGGCACATCTCCTTAATTAGACCTTGCCCAGAGCAGCAAGCACTTTGTCGGGAGTCATTGGCAATTCGCGAAGCCTCACGCCAATGGCATTGTATACCGCATTGGCCAGCGCGCCCATCGTGGGAATCGCCGTAGGCTCTCCTAATCCGATCACACCCCGTTCGGGCATATCCATCATAATCGGTTCGATCACGGGCATTTCCAGCGCGCCCGCAACCTTATAGTTCTCCATATCGGCATTGACCATCAGGCCCGTCGCTTCGTCTAAGACCCGCCCTTCCAGAAGCACATAGCTCAGGGCACCAATCACCCCGCCGTTGACCTGGCTTTCGGCCGTGAGTTTGTCGACCACCAGCCCGCAGTCGTTTACAGCCACAATCTTGATGGGCTGAATACGGCCGGTTTCAATATCTACCTCGACTTCGGCAAAGTGCACACCTGCCACCCCGTTGCCCGAAAACCCCTCGTCCCATTCTGAGGTCACCACCACCGAGTCGCCGCCCAGCTGAGCCGTCACTTCCTTCCAGGACCAGCTTTGATCTCCACCTGTAACAACAACTTTGCCTTCCTGAGCAACCAGGCTTTCGGCCGCCACACCCAGCACGGGCGCAACACGTTCGAACAACTGTTGCTTGGCCGTTCGGGCGGCCATTTTCACAGCCGGAACCGTAGACGAAGTGGTGGTGCTGCCACCGCTGGCGCGCCCCGGCGGAAAAGCTGTATCTCCCACGTGAGACCGCACTTCCTCAAGCGTAAGCCCCAGCTCTTCGGCTGCAACCATAGCCACCAGCGTCCGAATACCGGTTCCGATATCCTGCGTGGCGCTTTTAGCATCCACCGAACCATCTGCGTGGATACTCACCTCGGCAAACGTCCCCTTCCGGCCCCGTCCGCCCCACTCGCCACACCCCATACCCATACCTCGTTTGAGAGGCCCGTTGCCCGATCCAGCCACTTTATTGCGTCGATTCCAGCCAATTCGTTCGGCACCGATTTCATATTGCTTCAACCGGGTCTCATTTTGAGAGCTATTGTTGGCTTTGCGAAATTCCAGCGGATCCATCCCCAGTGCTTCGGCCAGTTCATCGATGGCCGAGTCCATGCCAAAACCCGCCTGTGGATGTCCGGGCGCCCGCATCGCTCGGGCTGCACCTGCATTGATATGCACATCCTGGAGTTCGGTCTTCCGATTGGGGATTCGGAAAACATAGGGCAGTGGAATATTGCCAACCCCCCCTACGCCCCCGGTCCCGTAGCTCTTGGAATGAAACGCCGTCAGTGTACCATCCTTTTTCGCCCCCATCTTGATATTCATAATCGCCGAGGGCCGATTTCCCACACACAAATGTTCTTCCTTTCGGGTCATCATCATCTTCACCGGCGCATGGGCCAGTTTGGCCAGTCGGGCGGCGCCCATACCCTCTACTCCCGGGCCAAACTTAGAGCCAAACCCGCCACCCATATGCTCGGTCAGCACCCGCACCTTGCTGGGCTCCATTTTGAAATATTTGGCCAGATCATTTTTGACGCCCACCACACCCTGGGTTGAACTCCACACCGTGAGTTCACCGCCATCCCACTTGGCAACCACCCCGTGGGTTTCCAGCGACGTGTGTGTCTGCACAGGAATCCGATAAGTGGCTTCAATAACCGCATCGGCCTCGGCAAACCCCGCCACGATATCTCCCCGTTCACTTTGACGCCGCTCGGGGACCCGCACATTGCCACGCGGGTGAATCTTGGGTGCCTCATCTCGCATCGATTCTTCTTCTACGACCGAAAAGGGTAATTCTTCATAATCCACCTGGATCAGGCGCAATGCCTCCTCTGCGGCCTCGGCACTTTCGGCGGCAACAGCAGCGATCTCTTCGCCTGCATACCGTAGCGTCTTCCCATTCTCATAGGCTGCCGTAAAATCCAGCACCGCTTTAACGCCCGGGTAGGCAGCCGCCTGACTCAAATCTACCTTCAGCACCTTCGCGTGAGGATAAGGGGATCGGAGCGTTTTCCCAATCAGCAAACCCGGAAGATTGATATCGTATGTATACTTGGCCCGTCCCGTCACTTTGTCCACCGCATCCACCCGCTGTATGTCCTTACCGGTAAGGGTTCGGGGGCCCCATTCTTTCATTTCAGCCATGGCTTTCCACCTCCTCTCGCTGCATCCTGGCCGCCGTTAAGGCCGCCTCAAAAATTCGCGGATAGGTGCCACACCGACATATATTGCCCGCCACAGCCTGTTTCACATCGTCCATCGTCGGATTGGCATTTCTGTCGAGAAGGGCCCGCACCGACATCAAAAAGCCGGGGGTGCAGAACCCGCACATCAGCGCGTCGTGTGCGATAAATGCCTCCTGCACAGGATCCAGTTGATCGGCTTTTGCAAGCCCCTCAACAGTCGTAATTTCCTGCCCCTGTGCATCCACAGCCAGCATCATGCAAGAATATACAGGCTGGCCGTTTAAAAGCACCGTGCACCCCCCGCACGAACCGTGCTCGCACACCGGCTTCGGGCCTGTCACATCCAGCCGATTGCGCAACACATCCAAAAGGGTGTGTCGGGGCTCCACATTGGCTTGACGGGTCTCCCCATTCACATTCAAGCTCACCGGAACAGCCCCAGGTCCCAGGATCTTTCCTCCAGACGCCGCTTCGGCCGACGGTCTCCCGATCGACAGCAGCCCGGTGGCTGCCACCCCGGTACCCATTCCTTGCAAAAACCGGCGTCTTGAAATCCCGGATATTGAATCCGGTTTGTCCTGTTTTTTCACGCCGACCTCCTCCGTTTAACGATGGACCCGCTGGTCTCTCCCGCAGACCAACAACCTATAGAAACTACAATTGGTTATACATAAACCAAATTATCAACATATATTTCCTGCCCAAAATAGACTCTTGCATGGGAAAAGTCAAGCAAAACTGCTGCCTCTCAAACCTGGGTAAACAGGATCTCATCGGCCCATGGATCACAGCGTCCCAATTGCACTTCGACACACTCCCCCGGTGTGACCGGACGGCTCAATCGCACCTCTGCTTGCAGTGCAACCTCCAAAATCTCTGCCCGAAACGCCCGTTCCCAGGCCTCCAACACCACGGCCTCAAAGGTCCGTCCCCGCAAAGATTGTAGATAGGTATAAATCCAGTAGCGCTCCCGCCGCCATTCCAGACGCCCGATCAGGCGCACGCGTTCATCCATATGTACCGCGATATTTTGAAGCTGTTCCGCATCGTAGGGCAGCGGGGCATGTTTCAATGCCGCAGATACCTGCCGTTGTACCACCAGATCGCCATACCGCCGCAAAGGGGACGAGGCCTGACAATAAGGCGACACCCCCAGCCCCCCATGCAGGCCCGGCTCAAGCGAAGAGATGGCCGGACGCATTCGCCTCAACAGTCGGTAACGGTGTAAAGTCTCGTTCTCGGTATCCTCAAACTCGGACAGATCCGGCGCTACCTGCGTGCGATAAATCATCGGAATATCCTGCGCCTGGCACAGCCGGGCGCAGGCCACGTTCACCATCACCATCAACTCGCTCACCAATAGATCCGACCGTGAGTTATGAGGTCCCAGGCTGACCTCTATCTCCTGCCCCGGTCCCAGGCGAACGCGCCGGTTCACCTGCACCAGCGGGATAGCCCCTTCCTGCATGCGTTCCACCAGATGGGCCTCGGCCACTTCGTGCAACGTGTTCAGAGAATCGTAGAGCCGGTGCCCCGGATTTTCCAGAATGTCATCTGCGGCCTCATAGCTCAATTTCTCGCGACAGCAAATCACCGAAGGTACAATCTCGGGTGTGCCCACCTCCCCTGCAGCCCCTACGGGGAACAAAAAACTCAAAGCCAGCCGAGGAGCATTGGGTTTCAAACTTCCCAGATGGGACGAAATCTGTTTCGGCAACATCGGGATCTTTTGATCTGGGAAATACAAACTGGTACACCGTTCAAACGCCCCGGTGTCCAACGCAGACCCTGTCGGCACCAGGGCAGAGACATCCGTAATATGCACCCCCGCCAAACAGGTGCCATCCTCCAGAACCTGAAGGGAGACCCCATCGTCCATATCGGTCGTCGAGGCATCATCAATCGTCATCACATCCCACCCGGTTAGATCGCGCCGCCCCGGTTCATCCAAAAGGGCATCCAGATCCAGCGCATCGGCCGCCCCAACCAAAGGTGCCGCAAATACCACGGGCACCTCCGCTCGAAGCAGGTCCAAAAATTCATCGGCCGGCCAAACACCTTCACGCACCAGTCTCTCAAACACCTGCCGTACCGGCACCCTACGCCCGGCCATGCGTTCGACCCAATGACCGTGTGGACTTCCCCCGTCGTCCAACACATAGGCCTTCAGATGTCCGATCCAGTCCAAGCGCATCTCCGAATCGACTTGGGTCGATTTTCCCCCCTCCAACCATGTTTCAAACAGCGCTTGTTCGGCCGCCCTGGCCGCCTGTCGGGCCTCGTCCGCCCGCCGCTGGGCAACCTCGGATTCGCTCAACGGACAATACCGTTTTCCTTTGGCGACAAAATAGCTGCTGGTCTCCAGATGGATTAAAAGGGCAGACACCTGTTGGGAAGTTGCCGCATCGCCAAAATACAACTCCGCCAGATCAACCACCTCCCAGATTTCGTCCTCATCCTGGACCAAGTCCCAGACTTCATAGAGCTCAATCGTGTGACTCGTAGCTTCTGCTTCGGCCATCCACCGTTCGCCTGCATCCAGCTTGTCTGCACACACCCCTGTGGCCTGCAACAAATTTTCGGCAGGCACATTCACGGCTTCCTTTTTGGACAGGGCAAACCGCATCTTGCCCCTGGCCAACCCCTGACTGACGCCTGCCAGCAGCCGGTGGCGATATCGAAACAACGCGATTTCCCGATCCTGAAGTACCCGATTCATGACGTCCCCAACCAGGAAGATAAAGAAAAAGAATGGCAGAAGCGTTCCGTCTCGATGTCTGCCACCCTTTCTGGTAAGATCAGCCCCAACTTTACAAAGAGGCCAGAAGCGCCTCCGGATGTTCCCTGGCATTGACCTCTGCGTGGGCCTGCACAACCTTCCCGTCCGGTCCAATCACAAAGGTCATCCGTTTGGCCGCCCCGTCAGAAACACGGGTACAGGGGCCATAGGCCATACATACTGCTCGTTCGGTATCGCACAACAACGGATAGCCAAATCCCTGTTCTTCGGCAAATTTTGCATTGGCTTCCACATGATCTATGCTGCACCCCAAAATCTGGACATTTTTTTCCGCATAGTCCTGGATTCTCTCCGAGAATCCTACGCCTTCAGCCGTTCAGCCACCCGTGCTTGCCCGTGGGTAAAACCACAACACCACGGTCTTGCCACGATAGTCGCTCAGCTTCACTTCCTGCCCCGTATGGTCTTTCACCGAAAAATCCGGAGCCACATCGCCGACCTGAACCATAACACCTCCCTGAATGTAGTATGGAAACCTTTGTGTAAACGCAGTTTAATATATCACATTTTCGCACCAGGCCAACAGATATTCACCCCCCTCAAACTGCTTGCATCCTGTAGGCTTTCACGCCATCTTTCGGAATCTCTTTTTCCGACAACCCTTATATCGTGAGCCTACCTATGACCACCTTCTTCGACACACACCAGCTTGCCAACCCCATCCAATCGACGGCCACCGGAGCACACACCCTGTGGATCTGGTCACAGGAAGGCGCAGGAGCAAAAATCACCCTGGCCGGACGCACCTTCCACCTCCCCACCCGTTCCCCTTCTCGCCTCTTTCGCTGGGTAAAAGCCGGCCGAGTGACCCTCCGAAAGGACAGACGGTACACCCTTGGCCTGGACAATCCATCCCCGGTCGCCGCAATCGCCCTCTCGTCCAGCCCTCGGTTTGATCCGGAGGACAGCTTCAAAGTCTCCCGAATCTTTCGCTTTGAGCCCAACCCCATCCCCGACGCCCGACTCGTTGACATCCGACACGTCCACACCCCCTGGACCCTGCGCACCTATAACACCCTCGAAGCCTGGCAGGCCCGAGCCGCCGAAATCCGACAACACATCCTGGTCACCCTGGGCCTCTACCCTTTACCGGTGAAAACACCGCTTCGTCCCCAAATTTTCAACCGGATCGAACGCGACGGCTACAGCGTCGAAAAAGTCTTCTTCGAAAGTCTGCCGGGTTTTTTTGTCTGCGGCAACCTCTATCGCCCGCTCGCGCCCGGTCCCCATCCCGGCATTGCCTGCCCCCACGGCCATTGCCGCAACGGACGACTGGAAGACGACGACAACGCCTTTGCCTCCATCCCCGGTCGATGCATCTCCCTTGCCCGCCAGGGCCACGTGGCCTTCTCCTACGACATGGCCGGTTATAACGACAGCAGCCAGGTTGAACACCGGGGCTTCGGCGGCCCCCGGGAAGACCTCTGGGGCATTGGCCTGATGGGCTTGCAAACCTGGAACAGCATCCGTGCCGTCGATTTTCTACAATCGCTGCCCGACGTGGACCCAAACCGCATCGGTTGCACCGGCGCTTCCGGCGGCGGCACCCAGACCTTTATGCTTGCTGCTGTGGACGACCGCGTCCAGGTCGCCGCCCCGGTCAACATGATTTCTGCCCACATGCAGGGCGGCTGCAACTGCGAAAATCAGGGCAACCTCCGCCTCGATATCAACAACATCGAAATCGCCGCCTGTATGGCGCCTCGCCCGTTGTTTCTCGTCTCGGCCTCCGGCGACTGGACCGTCAACACGCCCCAACTGGAATATCCTGCCATCCGCGACATCTATCGACTCTTCAACGCCGAAGACCGGGTCGCCAGTGCCCAGGTCGACGCCGGCCACAACTACAACCGGGAAAGCCGGGAACACGTCTACGCCTGGTTCGGCAAATGGCTGTTGAACGACAACCATCCCCGCCACTTTAAAGAACAACCCTTCACAGTGGAACCCGCCGAAAACCTCCTTGTTTTTCACAGCCGCAAACGCCCCAAACGGGCGCTGACTCCAGACGGTCTCCGGCAAGCCCTGATCCAGCGATCTCAAAAACCGTTCCAGTCACCCCCCAAAGACCGCCGTTCGCTCAACCAATTCAAAAAACAGATGACGCCTGCATATCAGCACGCCCTCAACGCCAGCTATCCCGAGCGTGTCACTGTAGATCACCTGGGACAAATCCGACAGAACACGTTTCGGATCCAGCGCCTCCTGCTCGGTCGCCCGGGAAAAGCCGATCGGATTCCCGCCTTGCTGTTCACCCCGAACGATCTGAAGCGCAAAGCCCCTGCAACCCTTGTCGTCCACCCCCAGGGAAAAGCCGCCCTGGCCGATCTTGCCCGGGGTGTACCCGGTTCCCTGGTGCGTTCCCTTCTCGACCGCAACCACCTCGTCCTGGCCATCGACCCCTTTCTCACCGGCGAGCACCTCACCCCCAGCGGTCCGGCCACACGGGACACCCGCGTCTCCCATTTCGCAACCTATAACCCCACCGACACAGCCTGCCGCATCCAGGATATCCTCACTTCCCTGGCCTATCTTGCAGACCTGCCCAAAGTCAAAACCTGTCATCTCATCGGCCTGGAAGCCGCAGGCCCCTGGTGTCTGCTTGCCCGCCCACTTGCGCCCTGCCTGACCCGCACCGCAGTAGATTTCAACCGGTTTCAGGCCGATAACGACACAGAATGGGTCCAAAACCTCTACCTCCCTGCCATTCGAACCGCCGGCGATTTCTACACAGCCACGGCACTTACAGCGCCCGGTTCCCTTCTGGTTCACAACACCGGCAAACACTTCCCCACTCGATGGACTCGAACCGTTTACCGAAGCGCCTCTAAATCTGCCCGCTCTGCGCTCTTCCTTTCAGAAAAACGATTGGTACAAATAGCTGTTCTGGACTGGGTTTCAAAATAGCAGAAAATCCTACACTTTATGGAGGATTGGGATAAAAAAATCGCCCGATTCAAAACAGGACGCTTTCTAATACCCACTTCAGATCAAAGTGTCGTGGTAGATCTATTTCCCCTGCGCGGGGAAAATAGATCTATTTTAACAAATATTTAATAAATATAGATTTATATAAAAATTAATGCAGATATTTTTCATTACTCTGTGCGTGTATGACGCCATTTTGTGCTTTAATCGGTATCATTTGGCACCTTGGGGGTGTCCATTGGGACATCCTCTTCAGACATCTCGGACAAGATCCATAAGATATTGACCGTAGGTATTTTTCAACATTTCCTCAGCCAGCCTCTCCAATCCTGCCGCGTCAATATAACCCATCTTGTAGGCAATCTCTTCCAGACACGCAATCTTAAGCCCCTGTCTTTCCTGGATCGCCTGCACATAGCTGGCGGCCTGCTGCAACGACTCGTACGTCCCGGTATCCAGCCAGCAATATCCCCGGCCCAACAGTTCGACCTTTAACTGCTTTCGGTCGAGATAAACGCGATTCACATCGGTGATTTCCAGTTCGCCCCGATCGGAAGGTTTTAGATGGGCTGCGATATCCACCACCTGATTGTCATAAAAATAAAGTCCGGGAACCGCATACCGAGACTTGGGCTGTTCGGGCTTTTCCTCAATCCCAATCACATTGCCTGCACCGTCAAACTCTACCACACCGTAGCGTTCGGGATCCTGGACCAGATAGCCAAAAATCAGGCCCCCTTCTTGAAGCTCCCCTGCCTGGAGCAGCAAGTCGCCCAGGCCGTGGCCATAAAAAATATTGTCCCCCAGAATCAGGCAGACCGTGTCGTTTCCGATAAAGGATTCGCCAAGCGTAAATGCCTGGGCAAGCCCTTCGGGCCGGGGCTGTTCGACATACGAAATTTCGAGCCCCAAATGGCTGCCGTCTCCAAACAGATCTTTGAACTTGGGGAGATCGGTAGGCGTTGAAATCAGCAAAATCTCACGAATACCGGCCAGCATCAACACAGAAAGCGGATAATAGACCATGGGCTTGTCATAAACCGGAATCAGTTGTTTGCTAACAGCTTTTGTAATCGGATACAGACGGGTTCCCGACCCACCTGCCAACACAATGCCCTTCACCTGGCTTGCTCCTTGTTCTGGTTTTTGTATGAAAATTCTGATTTGCCAAAATATCTGGAAATCATAATCCTGTCAAGCCATATTCTTAATCTATTTTTAACAATTACTTATCTCCAATCTTGCATTTCTTGATCCGGCGTAAAAGTCGACGTCTCTGGTTTCTACTTGTTTGAACCCATTTTCACCCGTACATTGGACCCCGTTTTCGCCTCAAAAAATCGAGAGATGGAACAATGGCCCTCAAAGGATTGCTAACCACCCGACAGATCTGGGTCCCTACCCTCCGTGGGTGGGGTGTGATCAGTCTGATCGGGCTTGGACTAATCTGGGGATTTTTTCGTGGCGTGCATCCATTTTTGGCAGTCAACGCCCCGGTGGGAAACGATCTCCTGGTGATCGAAGGCTGGCTGTCGGCCCGCGACTTAAAAAAAGCCATCCAGACATTTCAAAGCCGAAATTATAAACACGCTGTGACCACAGGTCTTCCCCTCTCCCCGGACTCACCATTCGTCCTCTTTTATCCTGGTCTCAAAAACTTGGCGGAAATCGCCAAAGCACGCTTGGTCGAAGCCGGACTCAGCGAAACACTCATTACAACCGTGCCCGGACCACCGGTTGCCAAAGACCGAACCTATGCCGGTGCGGTTGAATTGAGAAAATGGCTGGATCAAAAAGAATACAAAAAAGTGGACATTTTAAGCCTGGGGGCCCACGCCCGGCGCTCGTGGTTGCTGTATCGTCGGGCATTGGGGGAATCTTATCAGGTCGGGATTATCGCTCAGACAAACCGCTCCTATGACCCGGAACGCTGGTGGGCATCCAGCGCGGGGGTTCGAACCGTCATCGGCGAACTCCTTGCATATGGGTATGCCCGGTTGTTGTTCATCCCCGAAAACTAGGTTCTATAATATATGAAAATTGCCCACATTTCGGACTTTCACCTCCGCCATCACCTGCCCGGTTCTTCTAGCCTAGAACAACGGCGGAGCCGCAACATGCCCGACCGGATCTCCGAAGCCGTTCACCGCATGGCCGCCCAAAGTCCCGACCTGGTTGCAGTGACCGGCGACCTGGTCGATCATCCATTCGAAGGGATGGACGATCCCGAAAATATACGTGCAGGCGAAAAAGACCTCCGTCTCGTTCGGGACCTTTTTGCACCCCTCACATGTCCGGTCGCCTTCCTATTTGGCAATCACGATCGACCCGCATCGTTCCAAAATATCTATGGCGACCTCCCGCACGATTTTACCGTTGCCGGGCATCGCATCCTCCTCTTTTTTGACCACGAGGCCCAAGACCATTTCCCCGAACGCACCCACGAACAGCTCGAACGATTTCAGGCGGCCCTTTCCGACAACAATCCCCATCCCCAGATCCACCTGCAACACTACCTGATTGCCCCAACACGAAATGAGGGCTATCCCCACACCTATCGAAACGCCACGGTACTCAAACGTGCGCTCCAAAAAGACAGCCGAGTACGTCTGGTGCTCAACGGCCATTACCACGCAGGCGAACCCCTCTCCCGGGACGGTCACGTCTATTTCAGCACCGCCAGGGCCTTTTGCGAACCGCCTCATCCGTTCAGAATCTATACCCTCACCGAGGATCAGATCACCCAGGCCGAACACAATCTCATGGAGGCACACGAGTAAATGGTGTCTCGACTCCTCCCCTTCTTTGCCGCCCTCATTGTCCTGGGTCTCTTTTTCGCACTGGTTTTAACAGGCCTGTCTCACAACCTGGACCAGCACCTGGCTGCTCGCCAGCAAGATCTCCCGCTCTCTGAATTTACGCCCCAGATCATACGCACCGTGATCGCCTTTCACCAACGCCCGCACACCCCCCATTTTGGGCGTCCCCTCGCCCGTTCATTCACTCAAACGCCCACCCTCAACGCTTACCTCCGGCGCATTGTATACACCTGTCTGCTCATCCTCAATTCCAACCTGGATGCCTCGCTGGCAGCCTATCTGAACCGAATTCCGCTTGGCAAACCCGAACACCGATCCATCGGCGGCTTCCCCCAGGGCGCTCGAGTCTACTTCGGTGTGCCCCACACCCGTCTCCGGATTGGCGAAACCCTTCTCCTTTGCGACCGGGCTCTGCATCCAGTAGAAGTCTTACCCTCAATCCATCCCGATCAAGCCCTTGAAAAACGGAACCGATTGCTCCAACACATGTACAACGCAGGTCATCTGGCCCCGTCCGAATACCGTTTGGAAATCAACCAGCCGCTCTCTCTGGCCGCAGATCATCGGCCCATATTTTAGCCCATCTTATTCTTTCATATCCAGCATATAGACCTGTTTATCCTGCCCCCCCTGTCTCCGGGTCACCCGGATTGTGACCTCACACCTTCCCATTTGCTTCGGACATCCTGTGATTTTGCCATTCTCATCCACGCGAAGCCATTCCGGGGCATCTACCAGCGTGAATATCAACTCATCGGCATTTCGAAAAGCGGGATTATAAGGATTTCCATCTATCACCCGGGTCTGCAAATCCCCGATCGAGCGCACCACCTCAACCTGATAGACATAATTCTGGCCGACTTTTGCAAGCGTCTCGGGTCTGGAACAGATCCACGGTCGGGAAACCGTCGCCAGATCTGAAACCCCGCTTCGCACACCCTGTTCATCCACTGCCGCCACCCGATAAAACCCGCTGTTTGCGTCCTTCAGATCCAGGTCCGGGCCGATCACATCCAGCTCTGTCGTTTCGGTGCTCACCATCAAGTTGGCGGAAAAAGTCTCCTGTTTGCCCTTTGCCACCGTCACCAAATACGGATCGTCACTGGCCGTAAAACCCTGTTCGTTACTCCCATAAACCAGATAGCGCACCGGGGTACGCCCCCTGGGATTTGCTCGCCACGAAAGGGTCCCGCACCGCGATTTACGATCTACCTTCACCGCCACGTCCAGGGGGATGCCCGGCCCTTGCGGGGTAAATTGCCACACCGAACTCCAATCTCCCCAGATCCCCGCATCGTTTCGGGCTCGCACACGCCAGTAGTAGGTCTCTTCGGGATTCAACAACCCCTCGTAGGGAATCCGATAAACACACACGGCACCCGTTCGATCGCCCGTTCTCGAGGTCAATTTCTCAAAATTGGGAGACAGCACGTACGCCATATCTTTTTGGGGGCTCAGCTGGAAATGGGACTCTACGATCTCACCTCCATCCACATCGGTTGCAGGCGTCCATTTGAAGGTAAATTGGGTTCCCTCGACCTCAGATCCATCTACTGGGAAAACGGCCGATTCAGGCGCTGTCGGGGCCCGTCGA
>JAPUJS010000009.1 GCA_027296045.1 bacterium
TCAGGGGGACCTTGTTCGGTGCCCAGCATAATCCCGAAGGCGCGGTAGACATCTCCACTGCTGATCAAAATTGCCCGGGATGTGATGCCGCGAAATGTTGTCATGAAGTTTTGGGCGTCGGATTGAACAAAGGAGATCATATCCAGGACCACGTCTGGACTCATTTTTTTGAACGTGTCTCGAAATGTGTCCAGATTCTTGCGGTCACCGTTTACGTGCTCCACGTCTGGCAGGATGCTGCTATTTGTTTTGCCCCTGTGAAACACGGTGACACGGTGTCCGAGTTCTACCAGCCGTCGGACGGTGAAAGCGCCAATGAATCTTGTACCGCCTAAAACGAGAATTTTCATGTGTGCTCGATTCCTTCTGATGCAGCAATGGAATCGGTCTTCGTGTTTATTTAAAAGAGCCTGATTTTTTAAAAAAGTTGGTGGAAAGATATGCTGTTATCACGCTGTCTGTTGGGCGCTGTGCCACGTGTGTAGAGTTCGTCGTATTCCGAAGCCCTCTGGTCGTAGTATTCAAACATGCTTCTTTTCAGGTTCGCATTCATATTATGTTCTTTCATCCGGCTTGAGAACGTGCTTCAGACCAGGCTGTGTGAAAGGCTTGCATCGAAGGGAATCGGGCGCTTCTTTTTTCGGCGCAGGCGCGTTGGATTACACTGAACAGGACATCGTTGCCTCGAAAGGGTGTGCGTTCCAAGGATAATAAGACGACGGCTGTTCGGCCCATCGTGAATACGTTGGTGCATTCGTCGATCCGTTCTCCCTTTTGAAATTCTTCGGGGGCCATAAAACGGGAAGATCCAAACATCCGCCCCATTTCGTTGGTGAAGGGGCCCTGGTGATATAGATCGAGATCCATGATGTGCATCTTTTGTCGGTCGAAGTCGTAGATTAATGTACCGTCGTAGAAGTCGACAGCAATCCATCCCAGGGCGCTTAAGTCCAGGTGGATCTTATAGATGGTGTCCAGAGCCTTCAGAATCTGTTCAACGGGTAAGTGCTTGAATCGCTGGAAGGCCGATTCGGGATTGTCCCGGTGTTCCCGACCAACGCCGAGGCACTCTCCATCGACCCATTCATAAATCAGCATTGGGCCATCGGGAGATTCGATCACGTTGTGGAGGGCCGGCAATGAGGGATGGGTGTAGCTTGTGTGAATCTGGATGGCGGTTTGAAGCGGCTTGATCCGGGCGTTGAGATCCTGGTGGTGCACCACGGCATCTGGATCTCCGGCTGTTTTGACGAAATATCGGTCCTGATCGACTCGAACGCCGTAGGATAGATTTCCCGAACCATTGTCGATGACCTGGAAGATGTGGCCTGTAGATTGGAGAAACGCTTCGGGCTTTTGATCGGTGTGGTCGACGTCTATCAGTGGGTGACTCATCTCGGCTCCTTGGGTTATGCAATTTAGACAGGCTTGGGCCGAAATAGGTTTTGGTCGTGTCTACAATGGGATAGGCTCCACCTTTTTATTATTCGCGTATGGTCAAAATGGTGCCGGATGAGATGCGCAGATGTTTGCGGATGGTTTGCGAGATGGTGTCGATGCCCATATTGAGGACGGCGGTGAGGAGGATGAGAAAGACCGCCCGGTCCAGTTTGTCGTCGGAGATGGCGCTGTCGATGAAGAAGCCCAGGGTGTAGATGCCCAGGATGCCTAAGATGGCGGATTCTCGCATCATGACTTCCCAACGGTAGAAGAGGAAGGCCAGGAACTGGCCGTAGACGCGGGGGAGGATTTCGAAAAAGTAGCGGTTGAGGTTTTTGAGAGGGGCGTCGATGCGCAGGCGAACGAGGTCGGCGTTTTGACCGGTGAGGTAGGCGAGGATGGCCCCGTTGTGGAGGAGGATGGCCAGGACGGCGGGCAACATCGAGGGACCCCAGAGCTGGACGAAGATGTAGGCCAGAATATATTCGGGGGTTGTGCGCAAAACGATGAGCGCGTAGTGGAAAAGGCGGGCGGTGAGTGGGTTTACAAAGTGGCGACAGATGGCTGCAAAGCCGAAAAGGGTGAACAAGCCCGTGCCTGCCAAAACGATTTGTGTGAGCACGACCGTGTCCCAGATGCCCGGCAGGCCTTCCTGGGTCAAGATGTGGACGGTCCAATCTCGCACCTGGAAAATGGGGAAATTCACTTCCTGGGTGCCGGAGAGGACTCCTTCCCGACGCATCGGCCAGGGAAGGATTTCGTAGGTCAGAAAGCGGGTAATATTGATCCAGGAAAGGGAGATTTCTTTGGAGAGGAGGGCGAAGGCCGTCAGGATATAAAGGGCGACAAGGCGGGGTTTGAGCCAGTAGCGCAGGGAGACGATGAGGAGGTAGAAGCCGTAGAGGAGGGCGGCGGCTTCGGAATAGAGGCCTTCCCGGAAGGCGGTTTCGAGGTGGAATCCCAGGGTGGGCAGGCCGATGAAACCCAAAATGGCGCTGGAACGCAGGGCACATTCAAAGCGGTAGGCGGTGTAGTGTTTGATGTCGGCATACGTGACCGGGAGGACGGCGTAGAAGAATTGGGAGATCGCTCCGGTGTTTTGTGGGAGTCCTTTTTGAGGGGTCTGGTCGGCTTCCTGAAGGATTTCGGCGTAGACTTTGCCAAAGACGCCGGCGTAGGGAAGGGCAATGGACAGGACACCGCAGATGGGGTTGAGGCCCACAATGGGCAAGAAGAGGAAGGCCCAGAAAATTTCATGGATGGCGCGGACAAAAGCGCAGAAGAGGCGGACGGGGGTGCTGTGAAAAAAGAAGGCGAGAATGACGCCCCCAAAAACGCCCAATGAAATGCCGCAGAAGGCAAAGGTGAGGGTATTGAGCAGGGCATTTCGGAAGGTGTAGAGGACGGGCAGGTCGGGGGTGATGGCCCCTATGAACATGCGGTGGATTTCCTGCCAGGGGTCCAGGGTGGTGACTTCCAGGTCGGCGATCAGGAGGCAGAAGCAGGCGATGGCAAGGAAATAGAGGCTGGTTCTTAACACGGCCTACTCAGAGGGTTTGTAGAGATCGGTCAGGATTTTTTGCGAAACCTGGTTGCTGGGCAGGTCAAAAACCAGGCGGCCCAGGCGCAGCCCCAGGATGCGGTCGAAGTGTTCGAGGGCCAACTGGACGTCGTGCATCGCAAGGACGAGTGTGCTGGACTTCTGTTTGAGCAGGTTGAGCACCGCGTGGGCTTGATGCGGGTCCACGGAGGAGACGGGTTCATCCCCCAGGATGGCGTTGGTGCCTCTGTAGATTGCCCGGGCAATAGCCGTTCGTTGTTGCTGGCCTCCGGAGAGCTCGTGGACCGGATCGAAACATTTGTCGGCCATACCGAGGCCTTCGAGAAGCGGGGTGACGGCATCTAGCTCTCGCTGTTTGGGGTGGATGAGATTGAGCAGATTGTAGAAGGTGCTGTGCTGGTCTAAGCGTCCGGCGCACACATTGTGGAAGACGGAGAGTTGTGGGGTCAGCGCATAGTCCTGGTGGATCAATACGGCGCGGTCTTGTTGCATTTCGTAGAGTTTTCGGAGCAGGGTTGTTTTGCCGGCTCCACTGGCGCCAATGAGGACGACCTTTTCGCCCGCTTCGATCTGGAACGAGACGTCCTGAAGGACCGGGGTATTGCCGTATGCGATGCTGACGTGATTGAGGGTGAACATACCGATTCGGAATACCTCTCTTTTTTGGGAATGGAAATCGGTAGGCCCCGTTTCTTTTCCAGGAGGAAACGGGGCCTATCCTAAATGTAATGCCTATTTTTCAATAATCCCCACGTCGATGGCCGTCTGAAGGATGGGGTCGTACATCGCATTGTCAGCTTTGATGAATTTGGAGCGTGGGAAGGAGTTCAGAAGTTTGCGGTCTTTCATGTCCAGGAGGGCGGCCTGAACTTTTTGGACAAAGTCTTTGCCGTAGACTTTCTCCACATCGCCCCGAATGGACCAGTTGTAATCCGGGTAGCTGGGGGTTTGCCAGATGACGCGGATTTTGGATTCGTCCATGACACCGGCGGCCCGTTCTTTTTGCCAGACCCTGAAGTTGACGGCCCCCACCTGGTAGCTGCCCGATTGCACCAGGGCGATGGTTTTGGAGTGGTCGCCGCTGAAGCCCACACGCTTGAAGATATCTCTGGGGGCTTTTTGGAAGTGCTGGCGGATGAAAAACTCGGGCATCAAACGGCCGGATGTAGACCCTTTGGAACCAAAGATGAAGGTGTGACCTTGAATGGCGTCCGGGAATGTTTTGGACGGCTGGAGGCCGGTGGATGTGTTGGCAATGATATAGGTGATAAATTGCAGGTCTTCTTCCCCCTGGGCAATGGCAACAGCACCCGGAACGGCGCGGCGAGCCAGCACGCCGGAAAGACCACCGAACCAGGCAAGCTGGACGTGGTTGTTTTTGAAGGCCGCCACCGAGGCGCTGTAGGAATTGACGGGGATGTATTGGACAGAGACGCCGAGCTTTTCGGAAAGGTAGGTGGCGATTTTGCCAAAGCGTTCGTTGAGCCGGGTGGTGTTCTGATCTGGAACCGCAGTGAATTGGAAGGTTTGGGCAGAAACAGGCGTGAGTGAGGTCTGAATGAAGAGGACGAAAAAGAGAATGGATTTCACAGGCGATTTCTCTTGATGTGGAAAGTTAAAAAAAAGCGGAACCGATCTTTTGGTTCCGCTCCTTTGTGGTTCTGAGGCCGCCTTAATCGTCGGCAGCCGCCCCGTGGTCGATCGAGCAGAATGCCTTGTAGTCGATCAACTCGGTGATGCTGGGGTTGTCGCCGCACACCGGGCAGGCCGGGTCGCGGCGGACTTTGAAGGTGCGGAAACTCATGGCCAGGGCGTCGTATACCAGCAGTCTGCCGATGAGGAGTTCGCCCTGACCGAGGATCAGTTTGACGGTTTCAGTGGCCTGAACCAGGCCAACGGTGCCGGGCAGCACGCCCAGCACACCAGCTTCGTCTCATGACGGGGCGAGGTCCGCCGGGGGCGGTGCCGAATACAAGCACCGGTAGCAGGGGCCCTCTTTGTCACAGGGATAGATGGTGATCTGGCCTTCAAAGCGGTAGATGCTACCGTCCACGATGGGCTTGCCCAGAAAAACGCAGGCGTCGTTGACCAGGTAACGCGTTTCAAAATTATCGCACCCATTGACGACAATGTCATAATTGGGTAGGATGTCCATAATATTGTGGGACATGAGGTAGTCGGTGTGCGGGATCACGTGGCAGCCCGGGTTGATTTCCCGCAGGGTTTCGTAGGCCGAAATGGCTTTGAGCCGGCCAACATCGGAGGTGCCGTGCAGGATCTGGCGTTGCAGGTTGGTGACGTCCACAACATCGGCGTCTACAATGCCGAGTGTGCCCACACCGGCAGCAGCCAGGTATAGGGCCGTTGGACTGCCCAGGCCGCCGGCGCCGATGAGCAGGACTTTGGCGTTCAAAAGTTTGCCCTGTCCTTTTTCGCCCACTTCGGGGATAAGCAGGTGGCGGGAGTAGCGCTGGATTTCGCTTTTGGAAAGTGGCCGGTCGCGTTCGGTGTCGAGCCCGGCGGCAACCCATCCGTTAAATCCACCTTCGATGTAGGCGACGTCTTCATAGCCCATCTCTTGCAGGGCGTGGGCCGAAAGAGGACCCTGTCCACCGTCTCCGTAGACCAGGATCGAGGTGCTCCGTTCGTTTTCGATGCTTTCGATACGGAGTTCCAGAAAGCCCCGGGGCACGTTTTGTGCGCCCGGAATATAGCCTTCCATGTAAGCTTCCCGTTCCCGAACGTCCAGAAGAAGGGGGGCCCAACTGCCCTGTAGCTGTTTTTGGGCTTCTTCGGGTGAGACCCTTTCTACTTCCGACTGGATCTGGTCCAGGAGGGTATCGAGTGCTGTACCCATAGTGTGATAACCTCTGTTGGATGTGTGGTTCGGCTGCTGGATAAAGGTTAATGTATTGAATTTTGATATTTTCCGCAAGGGCTAGGAAATATTGATCTGGGGGCCTTCGCTTTGGAACGCATCGACCCGGTCCATGACCTGTCGGGCGATTTCGGAAAGGGCCTGTGCTTCCGGGCTGTCGGTTGCCGCAAAGGGTTTTCCGGTGTCGCCGCCTTCCCGAATTTCTGGAAGGATGGGGATCTGGCCCAGGAGGGGAACGTCGAAGGCTTCGGCCATTTTTTTTCCGCCGCCTTCGCCAAACAAAGGGGTTTTGTCGCCGCAGCAGGGACAGAGGAAGTAGCTCATGTTTTCGACAATGCCCAGGATGGGGACGTTGACTTTGCGGAACATTTCGATGGATCGGCGGACGTCTTCCAGGGCCACGTCCTGGGGAGTGGTGACAATGACGGTGCCGCTTAAGGCAACCGTTTGTGCAAGGGTAAGCTGGGCATCGCCGGTGCCGGGGGGCAGGTCGATGACCAGGTAGTCGAGTTCGCCCCAGGCGACATCGACCAGAAATTGCTGGATCATTTTGCCCACAATGGGGCCCCGCCAGATGATGGGGGTGTCCGCTCCGGTGATAAACCCGAGAGACATGAGTTTGATGTCGTAGCTTTCGATGGGGCAGATCTTGTTGTCCTGCATTTGGGGTTCTTCGTCGACGCCCATCATCATCGGGATGTTGGGGCCGTAGATGTCGGCATCCAGGAGGCCGACGCTGGCTTCCTGTTTGG
>JAPUJS010000090.1 GCA_027296045.1 bacterium
ACAAATCGAACGAGAATTGGTGATACCGGTAGAAGGAGAGATCGGCAAGCTGGAAGGGCTGGATTCTTTTGAATCCAATGCGCGTACCAACCGGGGCCAGGTCACGATCTATTACTCTCCTGGCACCGACATGAAATATGCACTGCTTCAAATACAGAGCCGATTGGCAAAGCTGCAACCGCTGTTTCCGGAACGGACCCGGGTGAATATTCAACAATTTGACTCTGCAGATTTGAGTACCACAATTATGCAGATCAATGTGCTCGGGGAAGGGGATCTGAACTGGCTGCGGGACTTTACCGAAGAAAAGATTCGACCCGAACTGGAAGCCATCGACGGGGTGGTCAATGCACAGCCTCTGGGAGGGCGACGGACTGCGGTGGAGATTATCGTGGATCCGTTTCTGCTGGAGGCCTACGGTATCACGATGGACCGGGTCCGGCAGCGGATCAATGCGTATAATCGGCGTCGGGAATACCTGGGGCGGGTGTATGAAGGAACCCAGGCCTTTGCCGTGAGCATCCAGGGGCAGTTTACCGATCTCCAGCAGATAAAACAACTGGTTGTGATGCCGAACATCCCGCTAAAACTGGAAGACATCGCCGAGATTCGATATGGGCTTCAGGAGCGGACCGACCTGCAACGCCTGAACGGAAAAGAATCGGTGGGGATTCGGATTCAGAAGGATGCTGAAGCCAATTTGATCGATGTTTCTTGGCAAGTCGAACGCACCATCGAACGTTTAAACCGGGATCTGGCCTCCGAGACCATCGAACTGGTGGTGAGTAATAGCCAGGCCGAGCTGATGGAAGAGGCGCTGGGTACCTTAAAGCAGGCCGCTGTGGTAGGCGCTTTGCTGGGTTTGTTTGTCCTGTTTCTGTTTTTGAGGAATCTTCGGTTTGTCACCGTGCTGCTGCTGGCCATTCCCGCTTCTTTGCTGATGACTTTTAATTTGATGTATGCCTGGGATTTGAGCCTCAATGTGCTGTCCCTGTGCGGGCTGGCCCTTGCCGTGGGTATGCTGACCGACAATGGCATTGTGGTCATGGAGAATATCTTCAAGCATTTTGAACAGGGCAAGTCGCCCCAGGATGCCGCCCGGGACGGTGCGGCCGAGGTCAGCAAAGCGGTGGTTGCTGCAACGGCCACCACCGTAATGGTTTTTGTGCCGGTTGTTTTTATTCAGAGCGATGCCCAGGATATTTTGCGGGAACTGGCTCTGTCGATGACTTTCCCATTGATGGCCTCGCTTCTGGTTGCACTCACGTTGGTCCCGGCATTGTCTGCCCAAACGCTTTCTCTATCTGCTCAAAAGCCGCCCGAATCCGGTAAGCTGATGGAAATGTATACCCTATTGCTCAAAGCTGCGCTCCGGCACCGGGTTCGTGTTTCTGTCGGGATTGCCCTGGCGCTTGTGGTAACCTTGATGGTTTCTTTTGTCTTTATGCTACAACAGCAAGTCACCCAGGAGGAATCTCAGTTCAACATCTACGCCAGTCTGCCCGAAGGGGCAACCCTGGACGCGACAGATGAAGCGGTGCGGCAGATCGAAGACCTGGTGCGGGATATTGAAGGGGTAGACCAGTTCACCACCAGTGTCCAGGAAAATCAGGCCAGTCTCACGGTGATGATGAAACCCCTGGCGGAACGTCCCAATCAGCAATCGATCGAAGAAATTAAAGAGGAACTGGACGAAGGATTGCAGGAAGTTCAGGATGCGATTGTCAGTTACGATCCGATTACGACCACCACCGGTGGCGGTGGCCGTGGTGGTGGGGCTCGGGGCGGTGGAACAGGTGGATTTAATTTCGGCGGGGGCACGCCCTCCGAACAGGCATTCATCCGGGGATATGATTTTGAGATTTTGCAGACAATTGCCGACGATCTTTCATTTCGCCTGGAAGAAATGGAAGGACTCATCAATGCCAACAGTGTACGCGCAGATGCCCAGCGCAGTTCCCCCGAAGTTCAGGTCTTGCCCGATCCTTTTAATCTCTTTGAATATGGCCTGGACGTTCGAGCCCTCCTGACGGCTGTAGAAGATGCCAGTCCCGAAGGGTTTGAAACCTCGGTCCCGTTTATGAATCCGGATGGGACGGAAGTCAATATTGATGTGCGCAATACCGAAGACCCGGAAGAAGACGGCCCCACCTTCGAAGAATTCAAACGCATCCCGGTTCAAACAGCCGCAGGTGCTTTTGTGCCTCTTGAAGAACTGGCCCGCATCCGGAAGGACGATGGGCGGGCGATGATCCTGCGGTCGAACCAGACACGGCGGGCGGTTGTATCCTATCAGTTTGAGAACGAAATTCTGGACTCTCAGCCGCTTCTGGACGAAGGACGAGAGGTCATTCAGGCCCTGGTCCAGGATATGGTTTTGCCAGAAGGGTATACCGTTGAAATCATCGAAGCCGAAGAAGAGACCATTTATTACTGGATGATGGCGATTGCCGGCATTTTGATCTATATGATCCTGGCATCGCTCTTTGAGTCTTTTTCTGCTCCTATAATCATTTTGTGCGCCCTGCCTACTGCGTTGATCGGCGCGTGCTGGGCCCTGGTTTTGTCCGGCACCGGCTTGACCTCTTCGGAAGGTCCAATGGCCCTGCTGGGCTTTATTGTGTTGCTGGGCATTGCGGTGAACAACGGCATTATTCTCATTGATGCAATCGGAACCCTGCGCACCCAACATGGTTTTCGGCGCGAACGGGCGGTGCTGGTGGCAGGCCGTTCGCGGGTGCGCCCGATTTTGATGACTTCTGCCACGACCTTGCTGGGCATTTTACCTCTGGCGTTGAAGTTTGGCGGAGATTATGAGGTCTGGCCTCCGTTTGCGATTACTGTTTTGGGAGGACTGACGGTTTCAACGTTGTCCACCCTGATCTTTATTCCCGTGGTCTATATGGGGCTCGATCAGGTGAAGGACTGGCTGAAAGACATCGGCGTGGTTGGGATCGGGTTGGCGGTGCTTGCAGCCGGAGCGGCTACCTACGGAATTCACTTCCGATACCAGAGCATGTTCTGGACCTGTCTCGTGGCCCTGCCGTTCTGTTTTCTGTTTTTGGGCCTGGTTTGGGGGATTTTGAAAATGCATCGGTCCCGCCTGGAAGATGCCCGCAGATTGGCCCAGCCTGTTATGAAGATCGAATTGCGAAATTTGACCAAAATTTATGGGGCCCCCGGACGCTTTCGCACCGAGTGGAATCGGTTTACCAGAAGAAACGAACGCCTGATTCGGGCGGGGGTGGATCCGGTCAACCGAAAAGCCATTCAAGACAGCCTGTGGTGGAAGTTGCCGTTTCTGGCACTGCTGATCTATTTGAATTTCTATTTCGAAGAGGACCTCTGGATCTATGTCTTCGCCCTGGCCACCTGGGGACTTCTGTCACACCTGCGGTGGTGTGCAACAGTACTGTGGTCGATGAAGGGCTCCCTTCCGAGTGGGTTGACACGCCCGGCGGGGAAATACCTGCTTCTCCCGGCAATGTTGGTGGGCTATCTGAACTGGCACGTGGAGGTGATTCCGCCTCCCGAGACAGAAGCTTCAGAGACGCAAACAGAGCAGGTTGCGCCGGTTCGAGAGGCAAGGCCAAATCAAGCCGAAGAGGGGGAACAAGCAGAGGAGGGGGAAGAGGAGAATGCCAGGAGCGGGGTTGTCTATGAGGTTCTGGGCAGGCATCTGGAGCGTGTGCGATTTGACGGGGAACCCGTTGGCTATGGGGCCGTCGCCCTGTCTGCATTTGGCCTGGTTCTATTGCTCATCTTGCCCCGATGGATCCGTAGTGGGGAGATGTTGTGGGAAATTCCGCTTCTGCTCCTGTTTCTGGGCTATATAGACTGGCGATTGGGATTGGCCTCGGTCACGATCGCGTCAGCTTCTGTGTGGATTCTCTACCAGCTGATCGGTTACCTGTCGGATCGGGTGAAGACCGGACAGGTCGATCCGGATCAGATCAAGGGGCGTCTTTCCTGGGCGAAGCGCCTGGCTTATCAGGGGGCATCTGCCGTTCCGGTCCTGGGTGTTCCATCACCCGAATTTCAGGCTCTTGCAGGGGTGGATCTGGAGATTGAACGGGGGATGTTCGGTCTGTTAGGCCCCAATGGAGCGGGAAAGACAACTTTGATGCGCATTGTCTGTCAGGTCCTGGAATCCAGCTATGGGTCGGTGCTTATAAATGGTCGTAATATATTGCAGGACGGTAAGTTACAGGGGTTGATTGGATATTTGCCTCAACATTTTGGTCTCTACCTGCATATGTCTGCCTTTGACTTTTTGGACTATCGTGCGCTGCTGGAGGGCTTTAAAGATGGGCCGAAACGGGAAAGGCGGGTGGTGGAATGCCTGGATCAGGTGAATCTGCTGGACCGGAAAGACGATCCGATCGGCTCGTTTTCGGGCGGGATGAAGCAGCGGGTCGGCATCGCACAGACCCTGTTGCATATGCCACAGATCATTGTCGTGGATGAGCCTACCGCCGGTCTGGATCCGATGGAACGGATTCGATTCCGAAACCTGCTTGCACGGGTCAGCCAGGAACGGATTGTGATTTTTTCAACCCATATTGTGGAAGATATCTCGGGCAGCTGTAACAGGCTGGCGGTCTTGAAGACCGGCAAACTCCTGTATTCGGGCACGCCGCAGTCGATGCGCGATCTGACCGAAGGGCGTGTTTGGGAGGCCCTGATCCCAGAAGACAAATTTATCGAGCTCGAAGAAAACCTGGACCTGATTGCCCACGTTCGAAACCCAGGCGGGGTGCGTGCCCGTTTCCTGGCCGAAGATCCCCTGGCTGAACTGGATGCACAACCGGTCGATCCCAACCTGGAAGACGCCTATCTTTTCCTGCTCAGACACGGAGAAGAAGTCGTATGTTGACCTGGAAAGCTCTTCTGGGAAGCCTCTGGAGGCTCTATCGGCTCAGCGTCCAGATTGTGTTTCACCGCAAGATCCTGTTTATGTGTCTTGGGATGGTTGCCTATTACGGCATCCTCTATGCCTTTGCTGTTTTTCGGCCCGACGAAGGGTTCAGTGTCGAACAGGCACTCCTGGTTCTGGTTGAAGTGCCCGGATCGGTGTTGGCGATTTATCTGACCATGGATATGGTGTCAGGGGAGCGAGATAAGGATACCCTGGAGATTCTCTTCAGTACCTCTTCCTCTCATTACAGCATCTGGATTATGCGTCTGTTTTCAATCTATTTGATGCTCATGGTTGCCCTGGCCGTGATCAGCTCAGCGGCCTATTTCTTGTTTGCCGAATTTCCGTATGTGCTGGGCGCCGTCAATGCGTTTGCGCCGGCATTTTTTATGGTAAGCCTCACATTTTACTTTTCCGTCCTGTGTCGGAGCAGCAATGCCGCAGGTATGCTGGCGGTGGGCCTTCTGGTGGTTGTTTTCCTCATGGCCGAAAGCCTCCAGGAATCTCCCTACTATCTGTTTATGAACCCGTTTCAACAGCCCATGGGGGTTGACGAGACCATCTGGGCGGAACAGGTGTTTTTTAATCGGCTCGGGGTGGTTGTTCTGGGAATTCTGAGTGTATATTTTGCGCTCAGAAGGATGGAACAGCGCGAAAAATTGCTATAAAAGAAATGATGTCCTGTTTTTTCAGGGACGATCCCAGTGTGGAGGGGTCGTCCCATTTTTTGTAAAAATATTTGAACAATTATTCATATAATAGATAAAAAAAGCGCCGATCCTTTTCAGGAACGACGCTCAGGGAATCGAAACACCAACACACACTTGCCATTTAATTTATCGGCAAAATGGGGGTGGAGTTTAGCAAAAAAATCTAGATAAGCTTCTGAACCGCCTCCGGACCATTGGGGTGTAAGGGCAGGTCCGCTGTGGTATTGGATACGGCATAAACCGTGTCCGCCACAGTACAGGCATTGAGATCGACCACATAGCGCACTCTGGAAGGATCCCAATGGTTTACTTCCGTTAATTTGAGGATCAACCGCTGAATTTCCTCTTCTGTGGTGCCAAATTTTACCTTGATATGGTTTGCCATGTCAACCCTCCGAAGTCATTGCCAGTGATTGAATGGCTTAAATTTGCGCAACTTTTCTGGTCTTGTCAACTCAGAAAGGACAAAAAAAAAGCCCCTTCCCTGGAGCTGTAGCGGTTTTATACTGGATAGCAGTGATTTCTTCCCTGAACCTTGCCATCTCACCGGGCTTAATTTGTTGTTTACAGCAGGTTGATTGCAGCAGCAGGTAACACGTTTGCCTGGGCTAACATGGCCAGACCGGATTGGTTTAAAATTTGAGATCTTGAAAACGCAGACACTTCCAGGGCAATATCTGCATCCCGAATGCTCGCATCGGAGGCCTGGTCGTTTTCAAGCATCACACCGGTTGCTTGAATGCTGAAGGCCAATCGATTCTGTACTGCCCCCAAATCTCCTCTGGCTTTGGTTACATTTTTAATGGCCAGATCAATGGAGAGAATAGCGGATTGGGAAGAAGAGAGGGTGGAGACGGATAAGCTGCCCAGATTCAGGTTAGCCCCGGAAGCGGTCATGTCGTTAATGTTGACTTCCAATCGATGAACTGCGCCGTCATCCGGTCCGACCTGGAATGTGCCGCCTGTGCCGGTATCAATCACAAGGGCGAGGTTGTTCAGGTCTCCATCCCGGTAGCCATCTGTTGCAGGATTGAGCCCCTGGGCGACTTTTTGGCCGGAAAGGGTTAATTGGACGCCCAGGCGATCAAAGTTGGCAACCACACTGGATCCGGTTGCTACTACACCGCCTGCTGCATCCGAATCCAAAAAGGAACCAGATGTCAGGGTCTGGGTCGTGACCCCATTGCCAAGGGTGAGCTGGTTGTCGCTTCCGGAATCCACAAAAACGTAAGAGCCGGATGTGGCCCCCGTGATCTGGACCCCGACAACACCGGTTGTTGTCGATGCCAGTGCGGTTGAAACCGCAATATTCTGGCTGACGGTGTTGCCAAAACCAGTCAATAGGCCGGTGTTGTTATAAGAGGTTACCTGGGCAATCCGGTCCAGCTCGCTCACAAGTTGTGTGAATTCGGCGTTAACGGCTTGCCGGTTGCTATCATTTACGGTAGAAGATGCAGATTGAACAGCGAGTTCCCGCATTCGCAAGAGAATCCCATTCATTTCGCCGAGTGCCCCCTCGGCGGTCTGAATCAGATTTGTCGCTTGCTCTGCGTTTCGCATGCCCTGCGCAAAACCGCTGATTTCTGCTCGAAGGCCTTCTGAAACGGACAGTCCGGCCGCATCGTCTGATGCGCGGTTGACCCTGAGGCCGGATGAGAGCCGCTCCATCCGCAATTTCATATCCTTGCCCGTGATATTTAGGATACGACGCGCATTGAGAGCGGGGGTGTTCGTGTTAATCCGGAGTGGCATTGGTTTCCCCGATTGGTCAGGTGTGTGGGGTGCTATACTGTATTATTGAGGTTAGGACAAGCCTCCTTTTGGATTGCATCTCTGGTCAGGTTGTTTTACGGCTTACGAGTTATATCGACAATCCTTGATAGCAACTTGAGTCGAATCTCTATTTTTTTGAAAAATCCGAATTCGCCAATTTTTGCTTAAAGGAAAAGGCATCGGTTCCGATATAGTGATATATAATGTAGTATTAAGTTGTAGTTTAAAATACCATATATATATAGGGAAATCGTGGCCAACAAGGAGGTCCGGCATGTCCGGTGTTATTGTCAATCATAATATTATGGCGATGAATACCCGCCGCCATCTGGGGAACAGCACACGGATGCTGGGAACCAATATCGAACGCCTTTCTTCCGGGTTGCGGATTAACCGGGGTGCCGACGATCCTTCCGGATTGTCCGTCCGTGAATCCATGCGGGGAGAGATCGGGGGGTTGATTGCCGGGACAAGAAATGCACAGCAAGGAACCAATCTGATCCAGACGGCCGAAGGGGCGCTGAACGAGGTCAGTGCAATCTTGATCCGAATGCGGGAACTGGCGGTCCAGGCTGCAACTTCGACGGTGAACGATAACAATCGTTCCGCAATGAATGCAGAATTGAACCAGTTGATCTCTGAAATCGACCGCATTGCCAATGCGACTTCCTATAACGATTCAACTCTACTCAATGGTTTTGGCAATTCTGTCAGTCAGGATATTACGGTTTCAACCGCATTGGCCTCCAATACAACCGGCGTGATTAATGTTCAGTTGACCGGTGGGGCTGCTGGAACGTATGTTTTTGACGATTCTAACGCCACGGATAATCAGATCACGCTTGGCAACGGCACCATTACCCAGACCATTGATATCGGAATTGCGCTGGACAATGACGCGGTCGGGGGAGTGGTCGCCACCGGTTCCACTATTGTTGCCAACTTCGATCGGCTGGGCATTGCTCTTACATTGAGCGGGCAGCGAAATGCCTCCTTGGCAGGTCCGGCAAGCAATGGGTATCGGGATGGCGACTTGAACGGGCTGTTTCTTAGAATAGACGGAGACGATGCAACCATCCAGGTCGGGCCGGATGCCACGGCCACCGATCGGATCGATATCAATCTGGTCGACGTCACATCCACCTCTTTGGGAATGAGTTCCCTGTCATTGGGGACCCTTGAAAGTGCCAGACAGGCAATTCCGGCCATTGATCTGGCCATTGAGAGAGTCACTCAAATTCGCGGTGATCTGGGGGCTCAACAGAACCGGCTGGGGTATACGATTAGGCGAAATGGGATCGCGACCGAAAATATCCAGGCTTCGGAATCTCTGATCAGCGATGCAGATATTGCCGAGACAGTCACGGTATTTACAAGCAATCAGATCCGGGTCCAGGCAGGAACATCCTTGCTTGCGCAGGCAAATGCCCAACCACAGAATGCATTGACCCTCTTGCAGTAATAAAAACTGAAGACAGCGAGGCAAAATCAAAACCCTCAATATTTTTCTGAGGGTTTTGATTTTATTCATATTGTTTATTATATGAGCAATTATTCATATTTAAACAACCTCTACAACATACAATCCCTACAACAATCCTCTACTTGCAAAAACTCAAATTTTTTTTTATATTCAGTCCCATAATTAAGATGGAAATTCTGGAGAGAAATGTTCAAAATAGAGGCAAATTCCGATGCAGCAGAGGACGACACCCGAAGATGTTCAAGATGATGCACTGTTGAAACTTTTACTTACTGCCTGGGATTTTATCGAAAACAACTATCCCAAAATTTTGGCAGGCCTGGGTGGGGTGGCTGTGGTGGTGTTGATTGCCGTGTTTATTAACCGCCAGCAGGGGCAAAACGCGATCGAAGCCCAGATTCGGTTGGGCGAAGCGCACATTGCGCTACTCCAGGCCAATTTCCCCGAAGCCATTTTCAAATCGGAGCAGGTCGTTGCAGAATACGGCGATTCTCCCGCAAGCCGCCAGGCCCTTCTTTTGGCTGCCAATTTGAAATTTGAAAGCAAGAATTACAGTGCCGCCCAGGTCGATTTCCAGAAGTATCTGGACGATTTTGGTTCAGACGGCCCTCCGGGATATAGCGCCTGGGCAGGGGTGGCCTTCTGTCTCGAAGCACAGGGAGACCTGGGCGGGGCCGGAAACAAATTCGCGGCCTATGCAGATGCGTATTCGCATGCGCCTTTTGCACCCATCGCCCTGAAAGAGGCCGCCCGATGCTTGAAAGCTGCCGGCAATTTGGGACAAGCACAGGCGACGTATCAAAAGATTGTAGACGAATACAAGAAAAGCGATGTGGCTCGAGTTGCCAGGTCCGAATTAAAGCAGATGGGTGTGAATGTTAATTGAGCAATACCGAAAACGAAAACAGGGTGCTGAAATTTCAGCACCCTTTATTTTTGGAGAAACCCATGACAGAAAGACCCAATATTCTTTTTATCCTGGCCGATGACATGGGCTGG
>JAPUJS010000091.1 GCA_027296045.1 bacterium
GACTATTGGGAAAACAGCTACAAACAGGGCATTCGGTGGATCGAAGCCAACTATGACCATCCACCCGATAAGCGACTCCGAATCGGCGCCGGCAGCCAGAACGCCAGATATGCTCTGGATCCCAATCGCTACGAATTTGTGGAGGTGCCCGAAAACATCGATCTGTATTTGAGCACCACCCGGGACGACCGCCACAAAATGGTGCCGTGCGAGATCGTTCACACCATCCAGCGAGACAGCGTGGCACTTTTTTACATCATTCGCCCGGACGACAGCTTCGATCAAGACCCCTCCTTCACACCGTCCACGCAAAGACATATTACGTTGGCCAACCAGTATGACCGGAGCAGGAACGAAAAGGAAGCCTTTCAACACTATCAAGAAGCCCTGTCTCAGGACCCGGACAACCCCAATGTTCTCGCCAATCTGGGAAGACACTACCTCTTACAGAACAAATACCAGGACGCTGTCCCCTACCTGGAAAGAGCCCTGGAACTACAGCCCAATTACTTGAACGCCTACCTCCACCTGGGCACCGCATTCCATGCCCTGGGACAAACCCAAAAAGCGGCCAAAATTTACCTGAAAACCATCGCCCTGAAGCCAAACCTGCGAGAACCTTATGTGAACCTTGCAATCATCCTGATAGAGATGGAACGATGGCTGGAAACTGTCAAACTGCTCACCGAAGCCACAAAAATCCATACCGCTCACCCCAAAATCTGGCAGATGCTTGCGCAGGCATACAGACAGCTTGGCGACCTGGCAAAGGCCGACGACAGCATCTCCAGAGCATTTCAACTCAACCCGTCGGAATACAGTGTTCAAGAAGAATACGCCCTGGTGGCGGCCGATTATCAGAACCAAAATCAACTGGTAAGAGCAGGCACAATCTATCAGAATATCCTGGAGAGAAACCCGGAAATGCCGGGTGCCGCGTTCAATCTGGGCCTCCTTTATTACAAACAGAATCAATTTCTCAAAGCCATTGCCGCCTATGAACAGGCTGTCTCCCACTTTCCCAAAGACCCCAACCCCCTCCTCGCAATGAGTCTGGCATTGAACGCCAGGGGAACTATCAGGGGGCCATATCCGCCTGTCAAAAAGCCCTCAGCTTGACGCCGGATGACCCAAAAATCAAAGCCAGGCTTCAAACCCTCGAAACGGCCGGTTCCAAATGAAAACGGCGGCCGGTTCAACATCAAACCGACCGCCGTCAACCTTCCGGAAGAACCCGATTCATTTCACTTTCAACGTATAAAGTCGCAATTCGCCGGGTGGCGGCACGTTCTCCCAGGCTCTATCCCGATTTCGAGGAAGCGTTTCCCACCGCAGCAAATACCGCACGCCCGTATCCGGATTTGCCCCCCGCACCATCCTGGTTCTCACTTCCATATTCGGAAAATCGGACCTCACCTCCAACAGCTCAGAAGGCAGTGAGGCGGGAGGCGGATACGTTCCCACCGGTTTCAACGTCACCTCATCCAATTTCCAGATCCCCGAACCTTTTTTGAGGTGAAAATAAGACTGACTGAGCCCCCCGTCTGGTTCCACCTTTAAATGTCCCACCTGAACGTCCGCAGCAATCGATCCGCCCCCACCAAAGTCCCAGCGCCAGTCCCAGTCGCTGGTTTGATAAAATTTCCACACCCCATCTTTCAATCTGGCATTATAGGCCTGTGTGATCCCATTTTCATCATACTTTTGATACCCAATCACCGGACGATTCTGAGTATCAAACCCGAGAGACTGCACCATATTAATCAATCCTCCACCGGGAGGCGATGGATCGATTACAGCGCCGCTCTCAACCGTAATCGGCAATTCCAGAAAATCGCCTGCGCCTGTTTCCCATTGCACCAGATCCCTACTTCTGGCATAAGACAAATCGTGATTGGTTGCACAGTCCCCCGTATCCCGCCACATCCACACCATGTGATACCACCCATCTGGACCCAACTCGGGCATCCTGGCATACGCATTCATCAAATCCATCCCGTCCAGCAACGGCACATCGATCAACCTGCGCCACATCTGGGTGTCCACATCGTAAATATTGTAATAATCCACCCCATTCCCACTCCTACCATCCCGAAATCTAAAAACCAGTTCGCCACCCGGGCCCCGCATAAACACCGGATACGTACACCGATCCTCGTTTTTGCCCACCATATGATCCACCCGCTCAAAGCTCGTCACATCCAACGGGCGAGAGGTCCGAAAATAAATCAACGGGTCCACATGCATATTCCCGCACAGATGAATCTGTTCGGCATCGTCAATGACCATGGTAATCGAATTGTGGCTGTCCCATTCAACCGTGGTCGACAACCGATTTCGCGCCTCCAGCCACCTGCCCTCCAGCCGCACAAGCGTCCAGATCTCTTCCCCCAGCTTTCGAGATCCCACCGTCATATGACGATCGGCATCGTAAAAAGCCACAAACTGTTGGTCGCCGTGAGTCAATAGATCAAACCCGACCGGATGCCCCGCCCACACCATCGACAACACATGGAATCCCAAAACCTCCATCATAATCGCCTCCCAGGTTAAATGATCGTTCGGGGTTCCCCCCCTTTTCCCGATGGAGCAACAACAAACCCGAAACGCAATATATACCTCCCGCTCCCAGAAGCAACTTGGATTTACTTGACGCCTCCCCAAACGATTCTTATTATTGGCCTCTATGAAACGCACTTTCGAATTCGGCCATCAAACACCGCCCGTCTGTCGGTTGGGACTGGCCACCCGAGGCAATACCCACCTGGACCCCAAAGATATCCACGATGCCGTTGCACGTGGTGTCAACTATCTCAACTGGTGCGGCCACCCCGACGGCCTTTCAAAAGCAATTGCCGAAATGGGGCCTCGGCGCGAACAAATCGTTCTCACCTGGCAACTCCAGGCCGCGACAGCCCAGCGTGCAACCGAAGAACTCGACATCGCGCTTCGAGAAATGAATACCGACTGGATCGATATCGTCACCTTTTACTACGTCGAAAGCGAACGGGAATGGTCCAATATCGCATCCGGGGCCTACCAATCTATGTGCAAAGCCCGGGCAGAAGGCAAAATCCGTTTGCTCGGCCTCACCAGCCACCAGCGCCAAATGGCCGCCCACATCGCATCGGGAAAAATCCAGGCACCCGATCAAAATACCGACCGCCCCCTCGACATGCTCATGCTCCGCTACAACGCCGCCCACCGGGGCGCCGAACAAGACGTCTTTCCCATCACCGATCCCATCCAGATCCCCGTCGTCGTCTATACCTGCCTGCGCTGGGGCGCCCTTGCCAAACCCACCCCACAAGACCCACCCGGCTTCACCCCCCCTCCACCCCGAGAATGGTACCGCTTCTGCCTGGCCAACCCATCCGTCGCCGTTGCCATCACCGCCCCCAACGGCCGGGACGAACTGGAACACAACCTGGCCCTTCTAAACGATTGGCACCCCCCCTCAAAGGAAGCCTATCAAACCCTGACCGAACACGGAGATCGCGTCTATCAACACGCCGGTAGCTTTCCCTAAACCTTAAAGGACTGTCCCCATGGATCGCCCAAATATCCTGCTACTCATCTCCGACCAGCACAGTAAATACCACCTCGGCTGCTACGGGGATCCACTGGTTCGCACGCCCAACCTGGACCGGTTGGCCCATTCCGGAATGCGATTTACAAACACCTACTGCGCCTCTCCCGTCTGTGCCCCGTCCCGCATGTCCTTCCTCACCGCTCGAACGCCTTCCAAAAATCGCGTCTGGAACAACAATCACCTGCTTCACTCCGGCATCCCCACCTTTGCCCACGCCCTGGGCCTGGCAGGCTACGAAACGGCCCTCATCGGGCGGATGCACTTCAATGGCCACGACCAGCGCCACGGCTTCGAAATCCGCCCCCTCGGCGAATACGGCGCCATCCATCCGGGTGCCTCCAGGCAGGGTGCCCCGCTGTTCCAAAACATCTCACAGGCCACCACCGGACAGTCCCGCATTGCCGTAGAATCTGCCGGGAGAGGATATGCGTCCTACCACGTTTTTGATGAAACCGTCGCCGATTTCACCTCCAACTGGTTGCAAGAAAAAGCCCGCACCCCACCCGACCGCCCCTTTGCCGCCGTCGCCGGTTTCCTTTTGCCCCACTGTCCCTTTATCGGACACAAAGAACTCTTTGACTACTATTACGACCGGGTCGATATTCCCGAACACACACCCAATGAACCGGCGGCCATCCGCAAGTTCAAACAAATCCGCGGCCTTTATCCCCCTTTGCCCGAAGAACGCATCCGGGTTGCCCGGGCCGCCTATTTCGCCATGTGCGAATTCCTCGACACACAGATCGGAAAAATTCTGAACACCCTTCGGGAAACCGGTCTGGATAAAAATACCCTGGTCATCTATTGCAGCGACCACGGTGAAATGGCCGGCGAGCACGGCTGCTGGTGGAAAAGCAGCTACTACGAAGGCTCTGTAGGCGTTCCCCTTATCGTAAGCCAGCCCGGGGTGGTGCCTCAAAACACCGTCAGCGATCTGATCTGCAATCTTATCGACATCGGTCCCACCCTCATCGACATGTCAGACGGAGACCCCCTGCCTTATGCCGACGGCCAATCCTTCTGGCCGCTGCTCACCGGAGGACAGGCCTCAAACCACTCCAATGAAACCTTTTCGGAACACCTGGGACAGGAAGGCATTCCCTCCTGCATGATCCGTACCGGCCCCTGGAAATGCTATACCTATCACGACAACACGCCACCGGTGCTTTACAACCTGCAAGACGACCCCGGAGAATTGCACGACCTGGGCACCGATGCACGCCACGAAGAAATCCGCACCACCCTGCTCCATCGCCTGTATGAACACTGGGATCCAAATGCCGTTTTACAAGAAAGTGCCATTCTGGACCGGGATATGGACGTCCTGACCCGGTGGGGTAGGAAAATTCAACCCCGCCTGGAAGATACCTTGCCCGTCCCGGAAGGTGCGGAAGAACTTGAATTGCTATAATATCCATTGTCTTTGGACCCTATTTTTAACTTCAAATCGCCATTTCCATTTAACGAACAAACAAAAAATATAGTTTTTCGGCTGGACTTTTGTGACAAGATTTGAGAAATTGAACTCAGTCCCCAACGGTTCGCGCCTTGTCCATCGAGAGATCCTCATGAAAATCCTGATTGCAGAAGACGATGCTACTTCCCGACGACTCCTGCAGGCCTACCTGATCAAGTGGGGCCATCAGGTGATCGTCTGCAAAGATGGACAGGAAGCCTGGGATGTTTGCCAAACCCCCGAAGCCCCTCGCTTAGCCATTCTGGACTGGATGATGCCTGAATTGGACGGCGTCGAAGTTTGCCAAAAGGTCCGGCAACTGCCCCACGGCGAACTCATCTATATCATTCTTCTGACCTCCAAGGGGGAAAAAGCAGATCTCATTCAGGGCCTCTCTGCCGGCACCGACGACTATGTCACCAAGCCCTTTGACCCCGAGGAACTCAAAGCACGCATCAAGGTGGGACAACGGGTGATCAAACTCCAGGAACGTCTCATCGAAGCCGAACGGAATCGCGTCCTCACCGAGGCAGTCGGGGGGACTGCACACGAAATCAACCAGCCCCTGACGGTCTTGATAGGAATCACAGAACTGATTATGTACCAGATGCCCGATCAGGACCAACATCGAGAAAATATCGAAACCCTGCATGAAGCGGCCCAAAAAATCAGCGATATTGTAAAAAAAATGGGCAAGATCCGACAATATGCCACCAAGCCCTACCTTGAGGGCATCGACATCATCGATTTCGACGCTGCCGCAAACGCCGAAGAAACATCCTAACACCATTGTCCAAAACACCTGTACCACGCCTATCTCTTTTCCACCCGTACCGTTCAAATCCTCCTTGCCACCTCAATCCTCTGGAAGGATGCGGCATATCGATTGCATTCTAATCAGGTAGGGTTTTGGCAAACACATCAAAAAAGGCCGATTCTTCATTTGAGAATCGGCCTTTTTGCTATCGTTAAAATCGACTCACCTTTCCGGCGAAATCTCCGGACGCCCATCGCGTAGTTGAATGGCCATCGCAACAGTACTCCGTACATAATCGGGCTGTGCAAACGGTTTTTGAAGCCAAAAGTCAAACGCCGATAAACGCTCGTCGTCTTCCCTCAGTTCCCATCCGGTGATCAGGACAAGCCCAACGATCGGATCTATTTCCCGGATCTTCCGAGCAACTTCATCGCCGGACATGTCGGCCAAACCCAGATCAATCAAAACCACATCATATGTGCCAGGCGCCAATCTTTCAAGGGCCTCCATCCCGCTTTCAACCCGGTCAACCTGATGATACATCAACATGCGAGCCACCATAAGTCCAACAATTTTTTCATCTCCCACCACCAGGATCTTCCCGGACCGACTCTGCACAGGCGTCTCATCGTCGGTCTTTTCCTTCCCCTCAGGTTCTGTCCAGATCGGCAGGTCCAAAATGAAGGTGGTGCCTTCCCCCGGCACACTTTCCACCCGAATATCGCCCCCCCACCGCGTTACGGTCCCGTATACGGTTGAAAGACCGAGTCCTGTACCCACATCCATTTTGGTTGTAAAAAAGGGCTCAAACACACGCCTTTGGGTCGCTTCATCCATGCCCACGCCCGTATCCTGTACGGTCAAGCGGACACGGTGATTGTTCTGCCTGGCAGCCACCCAAATCTTTCCACCCTCCGGTAAGGCATCCACGGCATTGACCAGCAAATTGATCAACACACTAAAAAGGCCGGACTGACTGCCCCGAATCAAGGGGGCCCCCACAATTTCCACCCCCATATCGATCTGATGGCCACGGGATTCCAGCTCATCTTTCCAACGAGGTCGGGTGGCCTGGACGGCATCTTCTACAATATCCGCCAAACAAACAGGCTGGACGGTCTCCTCCTCTCCCCGCACGGCAAAGTGCAAACGCTTGACCAGTTCCCGTGCTCGAATCGAGGAGGTCCGGATCATATTGGCTTGTTCCAGGACTTTCGGATCATGACTGATCTGATGCAAAATCTGGGCAGGTCCGAGGATACCGGTTAAAATATTGTTCAAATTGTGACTCACCCCCGCCGACATCTCGCCAAGTGCCCGCAGCCGTTCCAGTTGAACCAGTTTTCGCTCGGTCTCCCGGCGTTCGGCAATATCTCGCGCCTGTCGTTGGTTTAGATTTTCCAACACCTTTTGCCTTTCCTGAACTTCTGCATAAAGCCGCGCATGATCCAGCGCAACCGCCACCTGATCCAGAAGGGGTTGCATGCCTTTGATGCGTTGCAAAATAACAGCCTTGTCCTTTTGCAGGCTTCCTGTTGCAAGCACAGCCAGCACGCGATCCCCTTGTTTCACAGGAATAAAATAGGACACTTTGTCCCGATAATCTTCCGGGCGCTGGATCTCGGTGTTAAACCGTTTGTCCCACCCTTCAATCACTTCCAGATGGCCTTTTCGCGCAACCTCGGCCACAATATCCCGATCGCTCAGATCATAGGAAATTCCTGTGACATCTGGATTCGTTGGCCCAAAGCCCAAACCCGATTCCCCCGGGCGACGGATCAGGCTGCGGACCACGTTCACGCTTCTTGTATGCTCGTCCACAATCGCCACCATCAAACTCCGAAAAATCCCTGTTTCGATCACCTGCCTCGAAAGCGTATCCAGCACCTCATCCAGATCCAACGACGATCGAGTGGCATTTCCCACTTCGTGAAAAGCCGTCAACATCCGGTCCTGCTCATACAATTTCTGATGGGTCTCGGTAAGTGCCTGGGTTCGCGCTTCAATCTGCTGCTCCTGGCGTTGAATTCGCTCTTCCGACTGCCTGCGCTTCAGACAAAACCCAACAGCCACCCAGATGGCAAGAAAAGCCTCTCCCCGATTTGTGAGTATGATCCAGGGAATACCGCCAGGTGGAGATAAAAAATACCCTGCGGCGGTCAATACCGTCCCCAAGATACCAAAGAGAAACGGATA
>JAPUJS010000092.1 GCA_027296045.1 bacterium
AAATTGATCGCCCACGTTGGGACGGGGGGTGTTTTGGGGGAGGCGCAGCACCTGGTGTTCTTCGTTTCGGCGGACAAATTCGACGGTCTCGGGAAGATCCAGGGCGCGGAAATGCGGTGCGGTTGTGTCGGGCGCCACGCCTTTGCTTCCGGCGTCCAGGGTGATCAGGTTGGGGCCGGGGGTGCTGATGACGCTGGAGAGGACCAGGCCGGCCGGGGTGTAGGGCGCCTCTATCATGTCGCCGTAGCCAGTGTCCCAGAAGATCCAGGTGCCGGGGGACACTTCGTCGACTTCGGGGACCTTTGCGGTGTGTTCGGCGCCCGGAGAACCGGAGGCGACAAGAGTGTTTACAGGAAGGCCCCCTTTTTCGATCAATTTACGTGTATCCACGGCTTTCGAAATGGATTTAAGAGCAATCCGTTTTCTTTTTTCAGGGTCGGATTCGGCCGAGTGACCGTCGTAGACGTGGAGGCCTTCGAAGGTGAGGCCGGGGCTGTCGGCAATGATTTTTGCCAGGTTTTGGGTGGGTTGGCCGGGGGCGATGCCGGTGCGATCCATGCCGGTGTTCACGTCGATCAGGACGCCGAGGGTGGTGTTTGCGGCACTGCAGGCCTCGGACAGGGCGATGACGGCGCCCCGGTCGTCGGCGATGACTTTGAGGTCGACTTCCGGATGGATTTTTTGGAGGCCGATCACGCGTTCTATATTTGCGCCAACAATGTGGTAGGAAATGAGGATGTCGGTGACGCCGATGGCGGCCAGCATTGCGGCTTCTTTGGGCGTTGCGCATTTAAATTTGGAAATGCCGGCATCCATTTGCATCTGCGCAACCCGGGACATTTTGTGGGTCTTGATGTGGGGGCGAAACCTTTCGTAGCCGCCCAGACGTTCGCCGATGCTCCGGATGTTGTGGGCCACGCGGTCTTTGTAGATCAGGAGTGCAGGGGTGGGAATTTCGTGGGCATTATTGACGCGATACGCTTCCATAAAGGGCCTCTTGAATCCAGATCCAGAGGGCATCCCGACCCCGGCCTGTGCGTGCGGAGACGGACAACAGGGGGATGTCGCCCAGGTCGTTCAGGATTTCTTGGGTTTTGTCCAGACGGGGTTTGAGCTTGCTGCCGGAGAGTTTGTCGGTTTTGGTGGCTACAACAATAAATGGCTTTTGGGCATAACACAGCCAGGAGACCAGGTTCAGGTCGTCGGCGGTGGGGTCGTGTCGGGCGTCGATGAGCTGGATAAAGCCGCGAAGGGGTTCCCGGTTTTCTACATAGCGGTCCAATAAGCGCCCCCATTCCTGTCGTTCGGCTTTGCTGCGTTTGGCATATCCATAGCCCGGCAAATCGACCAGATAAAAAGCGTCGTTGATCTGGTAGTAATTCAGGGTGCGTGTTTTGCCGGGTGTGTTGCTGGTTCGGGCCAGGTTTTTGCGGTTTAAAAGCCGGTTTAAGAGCGAAGACTTGCCCACATTGGATCGACCGGCAAAGGCAATTTCCGGCAATCCGGTGTTCTGGATTTGCCAGGTCAATCCTACGCTGGTGGCCAGTTCGGCGGAGCGGATTTTCATGAAATGTTCCGGGTTCCGGGTTGAAAGAAAACTCGGAACAGCACACGAAAACCGGGGTGTGTGTTGCTGGCCCCGGTTCGGTTTTTTCTGGGGTGCGTGCGTTACGCCCGTTTTTTCTTTTCGACTTTCTGGACCTGCATACGGGGGCGTTTGCGGTTGCGCACCAGTTCTCGGGTCACGGTGAGTTTTTTGAAGCTGGGGTCGGACGGGATGTCGTACATCAGATCGAGCATTACGTCTTCCAGGACCGACCGAAGCCCGCGGGCACCGGTGCCTTTTGCGGTGGTAATGGTCACGACTTCCCGGAGGGCGTCTTCTTCGAAGGTGATTTCGACATCGTCCATTTGGAAGAGTCTTTTGTATTGTTTGGTGATGGCGTCTTGCGGTTCCGTCAGAATCTGGAGCAGGGCGTCTTCGTCCAGGTCGTTGAGGGCACACGTGACGGGGAGGCGCCCTACCAGTTCGGGGATCAGGCCGTATTTGATCAGATCTTCGGGCTCGACGTGCTGGAAGATGTGTGTGCTTTCGTCCTCGACCTCGTTGCCAAACTCGGAGCCGAATCCGATGGTTTTGCGGCCGATGCGGGCCGCGATGATGTTTTCCAGGCCGTCGAAGGCCCCGCCGCAAATGAAGAGGATATTTTTGGTGTTGATTTGAATCAATGGCTGTTCGGGGTGCTTGCGTCCGCCCTTGGGCGGGATGCTGGCTATGGTGCCTTCCAGGATTTTGAGCAGGGCCTGCTGGACCCCTTCGCCCGACACGTCGCGGGTGATGGAGGGGTTGGCCGATTTGCGAGAAATTTTGTCGATTTCGTCCAAATACAGGATGCCCATTTCGGCACGGTCGACGTCGTAGTCGGCGGTCTGGAGGAGCCGGACGAGGATGTTTTCGACGTCTTCGCCAACATATCCCGCTTCGGTCAAAATGGTGGCATCGGCAATAGAGAAGGGGACCTGTAGGGTCCGGGCCAGGGTTCGGGCCAACAGGGTTTTCCCGGTGCCGGTGGGGCCGACCAGGAGGATATTGCTTTTGTCGAGTTCGACGTCATCGGTCGAGGCATTGGACCGGATGCGCTTGTAGTGGTTGTAAACGGCCACAGAGAGGGCGCGTTTGGCCCGGTCCTGGCCGATGACATAATTGTCGAGACGGGTTTTGATTTCGATGGGTTTGGGGAGGTCCTTATGCAAGGTGACGGGCTTTTGCCGGTCATCTTCCCGAAGTACCTCGTTGCAGAGTTTGATGCACTCGCTGCAGATATTGACGGACGGTCCGGTCACGATTTTGTCGACCTGATCGGCGCTTTTACCGCAGAAAGAACAGCGAAGCTCTGTCCGGGAGGATCTGCGTTTCATAAGGAGTTCCCGTGGGTTTGAGGGCAGGAAAGCGGCGAAAACCTACTCTTCGTCGTCTTCGGTCTCTTCTTCTGTTGCAGGGACCAACACGTCGTCGATAAGACCATATTCTTCTGCTTCTGCGGGAGACATAAAGAAATCTCGATCCGCATCTTTGGCAATCCGCTCCACAGACTGACCCGTGCATTCGGCCAGAATTTCATTCAAGCGATCCCGATATTGCAAGATCTCCTTGGCATGACGCTCGATGTCGGAGGCCTGACCACCGGCACCACCCACCGGCTGATGCAGCAAAATTCGGGAATTCGGCAAGGCCCGACGCTGACCCTTCGAACCGCCTGCCAGCAATACCGCACCCATCGAAAAAGCCTGACCCA
>JAPUJS010000093.1 GCA_027296045.1 bacterium
CTCTGCGATAGTGTTCCACCCGCCGTTCGTTCACCCTGGTGGTTGGCGTAGGATCGCTCAAAAGCCAGAACTGCTCCCGCAGCCGCGTCAACCCTCGCCCGTATGCACTCCTCATCCGGGCACTCTCTTTCGGCGTGGATAACAGGGACAGGTCTTCATAAAACTCCCGCTCCGTCGGGCCCAGCACCGCCAGATAACGCGCATAAGCATCCTGGGCCCTGGCAAAATCCTCCCGATCCACCAAAGCCTCTGCCAGCAACGGCAAATAATCCTTGGGAGATTTCAGCGCCATCTTTTCCAGATCCACCAGCGAATAGGTCTTCTTGCCCCGAGCTTTCAACATCATCGCCACGTGCGCCAGGCGAGACGGCGTGATCGGATGCCCGGCATTGACTGCCGCCTGTCTGGAATAAGCCGCCATCGCCTTGTCATAATAACGCAGCGACTCGTAAAACATGCCCAATTTGAAATAGGCATCATAGTGATCTGGAAACCTTTTCACCACCCTCCCAAAATAGTGATCCAGATCCACCCGATCCAACCCCACCATAGACAGGTGGCACATGGCCAGATTGTAGTGCGCAGCCGCATAATTGTCGTCCATCGCACACGTTTCACGAAACAGCTTCAACGCCCGCGACTTTTCCGACGGCTTTTTCAGCACCGCCAGCGCCCGCCCGTTCCGCGCCTCCACAAACCGCCGCTCCTTCTTAATCGCTTTCAGGAACAGCTTCTCTGCCTCTTTCACCTCATCCAGTTCCAGCTTCACATATCCCAGCGCACTCATCGCAACAGGATCGTCAGGATGCAAAATCAACATCCGATCCAGAATTTTTTTGGCCGCCTCCACTCCTTCCCGGTGCGGAATCGGTGCCCCGACCTGATATTTCCGGGGAATTAGATTGCCGCGTTCAAAATAGGCATCCGACACCGTATAATAGCGATCCCCAAAATGATGGTTATAATAATACTTCAGCACCATCGAATTGGTCGCCCGCCAGAACCGCTCCAGAAACGGCCCCTTGGCCTTTCGACCCAGTGCCCTGTAAAATGCCGCCGTATCCGCCCCGGCCACCTCGGCCAGAATCAACCCCGCCACCTGATCTTCAAACTCCCCGAAACTATCCTGCAATTCAGCCGCTCCACCGGTGGATCCCTCCCCTTCCTTTTTTCCCTCCCGCTCCAGCATCACCACCGAAGACCTGGACAGCTTCAATTCACCTATCCAAGACGTTCGTATGACGATCTCCGTCTCGGTCTCCGACACAATCTCCCCCTTCAGCACCGTACCGTCTTCAAGCAAAACGGTTGCGCCAAATACAGGGGTTGCGCAGAGGAAAATAAGAGTCCAGAATAAACGTCTCAAATTCAAAATTTGTTCCTCTTCACCACCGAAAGATAACATTTTCGCCCAATTTGCATCATTCCTTCCCGTTCCCGCCCCGTACTATAACCGTCCCCCCCCCGCGTGTCAAGCGCATAACAAAACGGCGGAGGGACACTCAGGTCCCTCCGCCGTTTGATGAAACGGGGTCCGGTTTTAGAAATCCACCGAACCACTCACGATATGCACCGAATCAAAGAACTTGCTTTCAAAGGCTTTGAAAGCATAGTCAATCTTAAAGCCTTTGCCACCTTCGTTCCTGAACATCAACCCACCACCGGCCGAAAAGCTCTCGGTGTCGTGGTTGGTCTTATATCCACCTCGCAGCGAGAACCCAAAGGGGCTGCCTGCTGCCTGATAGGTATACTCGACGCCTAAAAGAATCCGTTCGTCGTAGTCGATGGGGTTGTTCACATCCACAGACACATCAAAGTGATGTGGAACAGGGGTGTTGCCCATCACCGACAGCACATCGATCAGCAGCCCCAACCGGATCGTCCGGGGAAGCTCGAACTGCTCGCGCTGATACACGATCTCCGAGGAAAAGTTCTGCACGCTCATCGCAAGCACCGTGTTCCGGAAACCCGTGTTGAAATACGTGCCCAGGTCAAAGGCAAAAGCATCTTTGGAGTTGTCGATGGTCTGTCGCTGACCCCCCCGCAAGATATCGCCTGAACCCAGATCCTGGTGTGCCCAGCGAATCGCGGTACCCACCGAGAACCGGTCGGTCACCTTGAGGCTATAAGCCCCAGAGACCGCCCAATTGGTGGTGGTAAACGTGCCCTCATTCAGGAAGCCTGTACCGGCAGGGTTGGTGTCAATCGACGTCCGGTTGAAATCACCGGCATCATACGACTGAACCGCAAGACCAAACGTCCCACGTCCCGGAATGTTCACAGCAACACCGGTCACATAGTTCTTGGTCTCTACAATCCAACTGGTATAGGTGAAAAAGGCTTCTCGCCCTTCCATAAAGGCCAGAGCAGCAGGGTTATACAAAATACCAGAAGCACTTCCAATCGTGCCCACACCGGCACCGGCAAGGGCTGCCGTGCGAGCATCGGTGGGCAAAGACAGGAACGAAAATCCTGCCTGCCCGGACTTGATAAACGAGGGGGCTGCCTCTTCAAACTGAGGCACAATCGGGTCCAGTTGACGGGTCCGTTCAGGGAAATTACCTATCACCTGAGACTGGGCAACCACCTGGACTGAGAACAGCCCCACGCACATCGCGCAAAGCAAAGTCAGCAGAAAATATCGTCTCACGATCATCCTCCTTTAACGAACCACAATGAATTTCTCGACATGGGACCCGGGAACCTGAGGGTCCAGGCTCTCGATGTGTGCGAAATAAATCCCCGAAGTCAGGAATTGGTTGTTGTCGTTGATCATCAGATCCCACGACAAGTCACCCGACCCGGCAGAGTGCTTGATTTCCTGGATCAGATCGCCAGAAATCGAGAAAATGCGGATGACCGCCTGTGCAGGCAGTTTCACA
>JAPUJS010000094.1 GCA_027296045.1 bacterium
CCCATCCCTTCTGAAACACATGAGACTGTATTTTGGAAGTTTACAGGCGGGGATCGATGGGTTCGCTTTCCAGGGCCAGGACCCCGAAGACGCATTCGTGGACGCGACGCAGAGGTTCCCGGTTGACAAAGCGTTCCAGGGCTTCGATGCCGAGTGCGAATTCTCGGATGGCGAGGGAGCGTTTGGCCGAGACGTTTCGTTGGCGGAGACGCTCCAGGTGTTTGGGGGAAGTGTATTCGGGGCCGTAAATGATGCGCAAATATTCGGGGCCTCGGCATTTGACGGCGGGCTGAATGAGGCGGTTGCGGCTGTTTTGGGAGACGAAGGTTTGGGGTTTGACGACCATTCCCTCTTTGCCCTGAGAAGTGAGGTCTTCCCACCAGGTGGTGGCTGAGCATTCGGCATTGGGGTCGGACAGGTCGACTGTTTGATAGGCCGTTGTGTGCAGGAAAGGACCTTGTTTCGGGCCGAGGAACCGGGCGATGGTTTCGAGGTGCCAGAGGTGGGTTTTGTCGGTGTGGACGGCACCTTCGGTTGCCAGGATGTGGAAGGGCGCCAGTTTGAGATCGTCGACGGTGTGGACCGGCCAGCAATATTGCCGGTAGGCGTTTCGGTAGCGTTTGATGTGGTCGATACGTTCTTGATAGTAGGCTTGAAGGGCTTCGATTTCGAGGCCCCGATCTCTGGCCTGTTGCAGGGTATTGTGGGTCTCGTTGAGTGTGGTTTCTGCAGCGGCTCCGACGGGGGCATACTGATTTTGGAGCAGGTCCTGAGCCTTGGCGGACCAGGGCATGAGTTCGGTGTCGAGGCAGACCCAGCCGGTTTCAAATGCATCCCAAAACCTGGTTTCCGTCAGGGCGTTCTGAATGTGTCGCAAACATGCTTGTTGCTGTTCTGGGTGGTCGAAAAAATGGCGACCGGTGCGGGTGTAGCAGACGCCGGTGGTGCCGTCTGTGACGCCGAAACGGTCTCGGGCGGTGGTTTCATCGCGGCAGACAACGATGATGGCCCGAGAGCCCATGTGTTTTTCTTCGCAAATGAGGTGCTGGACACCGTCTTTGCGATAGGCTTCGAAGACTTGGGCGGGGTGTTCGAGCAGGTTGGGGTGACTGCTTGTTTGGGGTGGAGACATGGTAGGAGGGAGATAGATGAGCCATTTAGGATCGATTGCAAATCGGCTCAAGACCTCCAGGGCGGGGATGCTGTTTTCTTCGCGGATGGTGACGATGGGACCCAGGCGTGTTTCGATGCGACGCTGGCCCATCATGTCTTCGATGTCCAGGATGTCGTCGTGTTGTTGCTGGGCCGTCCGTGTGGTTTCTGCCTGGGGTTTGAGAGGCCGAATAGGTTCTGCGTAGGTCTGTTTTGCCGGGATCTCGACGAGTTCGTTTTCGGGATAGCGCAAGGCGGTGAGCTTGCCGCCGAAGACGCAGCCCGTGTCGATGTTGAGGGTTTGGTTGAGCCATTCGGGTTCTGGCACGGGGGTGTGGCCGTAGACGACGGTGGCTTTGCCCCGGTATTCGGCGGCCCAGTTGTAGCGGACGGGCAGGCCGAATTCGTCTGTTTCTCCGGTGGTCTCGCCGTAGAGGGCAAATTCGCGCACTTTTCGAGAGGCCCGGCCCTGCATATGGGAAGGCATGCCGGCGTGGGAGACAACGAGTTGGCCGTGGTCGAAGACGTAGTGACTGACCAGGCTGTACAGGAATTCGATCAATTGTTTTTGGAATGGGCGCCGGATTTCTGAAGACAGGGCGTTGAGTTCGGCCAGGGTTTTGTCCAGACCGTGTGTGATTTGCACCTTGCGACCTTGCAGTTTGCGAACCAGCTTCTGGTCGTGGTTTCCGGGGATGCACAGGGCGGTATCTGCCAGGACCATGTTTTGTACAAGACCGCAGGTGTCGAGGATTCGGGGTCCGCGGTCGACCAGGTCGCCGAGAAAGACGGCTTTGCGGCCCTCGGGATGCCGGTAGGTGCGTTTGTAGAGCGCGTTTTCTGGAATTTGCCAAACATAGCCCAGTTTTTCGAGCAGCATTTCGAGTTCGTCGCAGCAGCCGTGGACATCGCCGATGATGTCGAAGGGTCCGCTTTCGTGCTGGCGGTTGGGCCAGGTAGGCTGGCGTTCGAGGGTGGCGGCTTCTACATCTTCGGGGGATGAGAAGGTGTAGATGAAGTGGAATCCTTCTCGTTTGAGCGAGCGGCGGGATCGGTAGAGTTGCTGGATCTGGCGGTGGATCGCGCTTCCCGGGATGTTCCGGTCGGTCCGATTTTTGTTTCGGCTTTGGCAGAGTTTTTCAGGCAGATCGAAGACCATCGCGATGGGCAGGCAGTGGTATTGGCGGGCCAGGTCGATGAGGGGTTTACGTGCTCTTGGCTGGACGTTGGTGGCGTCGATTACGGTGAGGCGGCCGGCGGATAGGCGTTTGGCCGCGATGAAGTGGAGCACGTCGAAGGCATCGTCGGTGGCAGCCTGATTTTCCTGGTCGTCGGAGACCAGAGCCCGGCAGGCATCGGATGAAAGAATTTCGGTGGGCTTGAAGTGGGCGTTGGCAAATGTGGATTTGCCGGCACCGGACGGGCCAATGAGCACCACAAGGGAGAGTTCGGAGAGGGTCAGGTTCATCGTGTGAAGACCCCCATTTGCGTGGGCGGTCCCAGGAGGGGGTCTTCCGGTCCGACGGGCAGATAGCGGACGGTATATCCGTGTTTTTTGCAAACCCGGTCTGCCCAGGATTGGAATTCGGAACGGGTCCATTCGAACCGGTGATCGGGATGGCGTACATCACCGGCGGGCAGAGTGGGCCATTTTTTGTTGTAGTCGCGGTTGGGGGTGGTGATGACGACAGTTTGGGGTTGGGCATATTCAAATAATACGCGTTCAAAGACGGGCAACCGGGAGGGATCCAGGTGTTCGATGACTTCGGCCAGGGCGGCGGCGTCGTAGCCGGAGAGGCGTTGGTCTCGATACAGGAGTGACCCATGGATGAGTTGGATACGCCTGCGCTGTCGGTCTGGCATGGTGTCCAGGCGCAGACGACGCGAGGCCTTTTCGAGGGCTGAATGGGCGACTTCCAGGCCAACGATGTCGGTAAATTGAGATTCCTGAAGGAGCAAGGGGAGGAGTTTGCCGTCTCCACAGCCCAGATCCAGCACACGGGTTGCTCCGCTGTTTTTGAGTGCTGTTGCAACGGCTTGAAGGCGTTGCTGATTTAATCCCATCGAGGTCTCGGCAGTGGTCTCCTGGTCTTGCGCACGTGTATCTATCGGACTGCCATGTTCTTCTAAACGGGCAAGAGCATCCCCGATGAGCGTGCGTTGATGTTTGAGATATCCGGCTGTGATCTGTTCCCGTTCGGGATGGGTGTGCAGCCAGCCTTCGCCCCGTTTCAACAGTTTGGCCACCTCGTCGTCGCCGACCCAGTAGTGTTTGTCGTTGTCGAGGACCGGGACGAGTACGTAAAGATGTGTGAGCAGATCGCACAGGCGCTGGGTGCCGGTTAATTCGACGGCAAAGTAGGGACTTTCGGACCAGTCTGGAAAATGGGGATCCAGCGGTTGAGGACTGGCACTTACGGTGTATCCCAGGGGTTCGAAGAGTCGATGCAGGAAGTCTTTTCCTTCGCGGACAGGCAGGACCGGGAGCCGAATGGAAAGGGGCAGGGGCGTATCGATCAGGTCGGGGCGATCTTTGCACCGGCCGTTCAGAGCGGTGCCAAAAATTCGGGCGATGGCGACACTGAGAAAAGAAGAGGCGACATAGGGTCGGTCGTTGACGTATTGCTGCAAGGCAAAAGCGCTGCCGGGCGGTAGACGGCGGTTGCGCACCAGGCCGATGGGGTCGATATCAAGGAGCAGGGCAGCCGTGCAACGATCGGGGGTGGCTTCTGGATAGAAGACGTGGGCCTGACCGAAGCTGAGCGTAAAGGTTTGTATTCGGTCGGGGTGTTTGTGCAGGAGATAGCCAAGGTCTGTGGCCGGTTTATGGGTTGTGGTAAGGGTGAGAAGCATGGCGAAATAGGGTTGCGCTGGGTTTGGGTTGGTGGCTATCTTGAAGAAACAGAAGAACTCACATCAATATACGAGGATTTTATGTCTACGGCACATATTTTGACGCATCTGGACCGGGACGGGTTTTATGTGATCGAAGGGGTGATTCCAGATGACCGGGTGGATGCCGTCCGAGAGGCGGTTGTGGAAGCGCAGGCCAGGCGCCATGAGGAATCGGAAGCGCGCAAAGCGGCGACCCGTTCACGGGGGCATCGGATTGGGGCACAGGGAGTGGTAAGCCTGAAGCAGGTGCTGAATGAGACCCAGGTGTTTGCGCCTTATCTGGCCGACCGAAAGATGATGGATGTGGTGGAAGCGCTGTTCGGAGATTATGCCCGGATTTCGTGTACCGACTGCGTGATTACGCATCCGGGAAGTGAACGGGGATACTGGCATGCAGACTGGCCCTATAATGCAACGAATGCCTCACACGTTCCGGCACCGTATGCGGATGCTATGTTGCATTTGTCGTCGATCTGGATGTTGACGGACTTTTGGTCGGAAAATGGTGGGACGTTTGTGATACCGGGGAGCCATCGGTCGAACAACAATCCGGCGGCCGGGACGATGGCGACGGTAGATCAGGACAGCCCGTATCCAACGGAGATGCAGGTGGAGGGAAAAGCCGGGAGTGTGCTAGTCTACGACAGCCGATTGTGGCATGCGGTAGCCCCGAGCCGAAGTGATGAAGACCGGGTGGCGTTGATTGTGCGGTACGCGCCCTGGTGGTTGAATTTGAATCCAACGATGATCGGGATGCCGGAACATACGCGGATGGTGGTGGAGACGGGCGGGAAGAATTATGAGTCGGTGCCGTTGAAGCAGGAGGTGTATGAGGCACTGCCCGAGAATGTGAAACCCTTGTATCGGCACTGGGTGGAAGGGGTGGTTGGGAGGTAAAGACTATAATATTTGGGAGGAAACGATGGATGTTGGAACGCGATATTCTTTGAGCATTTCCGCGAAGGCGGGGCGGGAGGTGTTGGATCGGTTTGGGTTGAAGGTGGAAGCGCCGACACGTTTGGATGCAGAAGCGGTGGACCCGGTTGCCGATCTGGTGGTGACTGCACATGCGCCCTATAGCGATTCGGGCGGGCGGTTAAGTATTGCAGATGTGGACGATGGGATACGGGAGGCAGACATTGAGAAGATTGCGGCTTATATAGAGGCGGCGGTGGAGCGGTTTCCGAATTTGCGGAAGGTGAATATGCATTGTTCGCCCAAGCGGTGGGTGTATGAAGATCAGGTGCTGGTAGGGGAGTATGGCCGGTTGATTGATGCAGTGCGCCGGTTGGCCCGGGTTGCGAGTAGCCATGGATTGGAGCTGGTAGTGGAGAACAATCGGGCTTACTGGGAAGGGGTATCGGAAGATGTGTCGGCCGATCAAGTGGACCGGTCGGAGCAAAATGAATATTTTGGGGTGATGCCCGAGGAATGGCGACAGATTCAGCAGGACGTGGATCGGTCGAATGTGTTTTTGTGTTTGGACCCGAGCCACGCGTGCACGTATGCTCAAATTTCTGCGGATCTGGACAAAAGGCGCGAGGTGATGATGGCGTATTTGAAGGCAGGGGATACCCTCCGGCATGTGCATTGGAACGGGAATGATCTGGAGACGAATGTGGGGCGGCAGGATACACACATGTGTATTGGAACGGATTCGTTGCCGGTAGAATTTCACCGGGCGATTAAGGGGTGGGATGCGACGTTGTTGTTGGAGCACTTTTATTCGGTGGAGGCGTTGGAAGCGGAACTGGCGTATATTGAGGCTTTGTAGATTTGTTTGTTCTCCATAAAGTTCAACAAGGAGGTATGTGATGTCGGTTTTAACATTGGAATCGGTTGCTCCCTGGGCCCCGCATCCTTCGGCGGCCCCGTTGACGGAACGCAGTGAGGATGTGCTGGCGGTGGCGGCAAATGGGACGCGGACATGTATTGGCGGGTGGCAGTTGACCTATTCGGGTGTGGAAGTCGGAAAGACGTATGGCATCCGGGTGGATACGGGATTTACGGATCTGGACCGGGTTCATGATATGTTGCGGTGTGAAGTTTACTGGGGGACCTTGCCGGTAGATGAACCGCGCGGTGGGCACAAGGAGGTAATAACCTGGGATTACCTGGTTCCCGAATCGGTGGAAGGCAATACGATCCGGTTTGGCCGAGTTTTGACGGCACCGGAAGGAACCGATCGGTTGACCATTCGGTATACGTTTCGGTGGTCGGTGAAAGGGGCTTCCGATTGGCGTTTCCCCGAGATCGATGTGACGGAGAGGATAGAGGTGGGTTCGGAGCCGGTGAAAATTTGTGTAGTGACGGGCCGTCGGGAAGACCGGAAGGGCCGATATGAGACGATTCAGGAGAATATCGATTTTTATGTGCCGCTGTGCAAGCAGGCCTGTGAAGAAATGAAGCCGGATTTGATCGTGCTTCCAGAAATTGCAGTGCAGTGGGGAATACGAGGCAGCCAGCTGGATTTGGCCGTGCCGGCACCCGGGCCTGAGACGGCGCCTTTTGAGGATGTGGCTCGTAACTATGGCGTACACCTGTTATTGGGAATGCTGGAGCGGGATGGAGATGCAGTACACAATAGCGCGGTGTTAATCGGACCGGATGGGGCAATTGAAGGGAAATATCGGAAGGTGCATTTGGCCGTGGGCGGTGAGATGGAAACCGGTATTTTGCCGGGAGACGATTTTCCGGTGTTTGATACGGCAATCGGGCGGATCGGGTGCAACATCTGCATGGATTCTTCGGCGGCCGAGTCGTCGCGGATGATCGGGCTGAATGGGGCGGACTTTTTGTTGCTGCCGATTATGGGAGATCATCGGGCGTGGCATCCGGAAAATCATGTGTGGGACCCGGAGCGGTTTAAGGGCATTATGATGACGAGGGCGGTGGACAATCAACTGTGTATGGTGGTGGCGGTCAACCGGGTGCAAGGCAGTTGTATTATCGATCGGACAGGACATGTGCTGGCATGGAACGACGGCGATCAGCCCTATGTGTCGGCAACGGTGATTCTATCCGATGGATTCCGGCCTTCGAATAAGGGGTGTTATCGGAGCACAAACTGGATGCAGAGAAGGCCCCATGCTTATGGAGCATTTGTGGAACCGGAAAATGTGGGTGGGTTGTTGGCGCAGGAATATTGACGAATCGGAAAGTTAGGTGATTTTTGGGGAAGCGGTGGACGGGTTCTGCGGCCCTCTGCGCGGTGTAGGGCGAGGCGGAGAGATTCCGCGGCCCTCTGCGATCCAGCAGGCAAGGTTTTATGCAAGCCGTTTTTGGAAAGGCATTTGTGAGGACGTTATGGACTTGAACCTACAAGTGGACCGTTTGAAAAAAGAAGGATGGTGTGTGGTAGAGGGCGTGATTCCCGATGGGGAAGTATCGGCTGTTCGTGAGCAGGTGGCGAAGGCAACGTCCAAACACGGTCGGTCGCCGGCGGCCGAGCGGGGGATCGGGCATGTGCCGGGGTTTATTGCATACGATCCGTCTATTGCTCCTTACCTGGCCAACCGGAAGGTGATGGATCTTTTGGAGGCGGTGTTGGGGGCATTTGTGCGGGTGTCGTTTACAACGGCGACCATTAATTATCCGGGCAACCAGCGGGGCACATGGCATGCGGATTGGCCGTTCAATCAGAGGAATGCGGCCCATGTACCGGCACCGTATCCGGATGTGATGATGCATGTGACCACGTTGTGGATGTTGTCGCCGTTTAGCAATGAAAATGGGGGTACATTGATTGTACCTGGAAGTCACCGAAAGCCGAACAATCCGACCGGGGATATTGGGGTAGATCCGATGGCGTCCCATCCAGAGGAGATCAACGCGACCGGATCGGCCGGAAGCGTGCTGGTGCTGGACAGCCGGATCTGGCACGCGACGGCGCCGAATCAGTCGGATGAAGCACGGGTGTCGGTGGTGGTGCGGTATGCGCCCTGGTGGTTGAATACGCAGGTTTTGAGGCCGGGCTCGGAGGAACGGAAACAGATGGTGGACGAGCCGGGGTTGCGGGAGAACGATCAGCCGCTGGTGCCAAGAAAGGTGTATGAGGGGTTGCCGGAAGGGGTGAAGCCGTTGTTTCGGCACTGGGTCCAGAAGGAGGGGTGAATTAAGGCGGCTTGAAGGCCGACGCATAGGAGGTTTGGTTATGCAAAAGGCTATTGCGAATCGGGTGTCCGACATCATTGGGAATACGCCGATGGTGCGGCTGGAGAATTTATCGCCTCCTGGCGGGGCGACGATTTTAGCGAAGATGGAATATTTGAATCCCGGGGGGAGTGTGAAGGATCGGATTGCGTTGAGCATGATTGAAGACGCAGAACAACAGGGGCGGTTAACGCCGGGGATGACGATTGTGGAGGCGACCAGCGGGAATACGGGGATTGGGCTGGCGATGCTTTGTGCCAAGCTCAATTATCGGCTGGTGTTAACCATGCCGGAGACGATGAGTTTTGAGCGGCGGGCGCTGGTGACCCGGTATGGGGCCGATGTGGTGATCACGCCGGGGTCGGGGGATATGGACGGGGCCAAGCAGCGGGCGCAGGAAATTATTGCGAAAAATCCGGGTTGTATTGAGTTGAAACAGTTCGACAATCCGGCCAATCCAGACGTACACCGGCGGACAACGGGGCCGGAAATTTTACGGGCGACGGAGGGGAAGGTGACGGCGTTTGTGGCGGGTATTGGGACGGGAGGTACGATTACGGGTGTGGGTGAAGTGCTGAAGGGCGAGATTTCTGGCGTGACAGTGATTGGGGTGGAGCCTGCCGGATCAGCGGTGCTGAACGGCAAGTCGCCGGGTCCCCACGCGATTGAGGGGATTGGGGCGGGCTTTGTGCCTTCGATTTTGAATCGGGATATTCTGGACGATGTGTTGATGGTAGAAGATCGGGAGGCATTTGATATGACGGAGACGCTGGCCCGGGAGGAGGCGCTTCTGGTGGGGATTTCATCCGGGGCGAATGTGCTGGCTGCCCGCCGGGTGGCCGAAGGGCTATTGTCGGACGATGTGGTGGTAACCGTATTGTGCGATACGGGCACACGGTATTTTAGTATTGAGGAATATTTCCGGAAAGATGAGGTGCAAAGTCAGAGTGTGTTGCTTTAGGGGGGACGATGGATCTGAGTCCGAAAGAACGGGCGTTTGAGTCGCGGTTTCGGAGAAAGCTGTCTGTTTGGCCGCAGGAGAGCCCCTGGCCGGGCATTTGTGTGTGTGCCCTGTTGACCTGGTTGGGGGCTTATTTGCACCGGTTGCCTTTTCCGCCTTTTACGCTTTCTGGCGGACTGCATCCCATCAGCACTGTATTGCTGGTCTTGCTTTTGGGAATGGGTGTGCGAAATCTGATTCCGGCATCCGCCAAATTGAAACCGGGCGTGAACACCGTGGTGAAGAAATGGTTGCCGGTGGGAATTGTGCTTTTAGGTGCCGGGTTAAATTTTTACGACCTGGTGCAAGTAGCGGTCCAGGTGATGGTGGGGGCGGCCGTGCTGATTGCGGTGGTGATTGTGCTGACGTGTGTGTTGACACGGTGGTTTCAGATCCAGGAAAAGCTGGGTTTGTTGATTGGGGTAGGTACGGCGATTTGCGGCAGTTCGGCCATTGTGGCGGTCGCTCCGGCGGTGGAGGCGAAGGAGGAGGAGATGGCCTATTCGATTGGCGTGATCAATTTGTTGGGGGTGGTGGCTATGCTGGTCTTTCCGGTGCTGGGGTCGGTGTTTGCACTGGAGGCCGGGGTGTATGGGGTGTGGTGTGGGTTGGGGATTCACGCGACACCCCAGGTGATTGCGGCGGGGTTTGCGCATCTTGGAGACGGGCAGACAGCGGGCGAGATGGCGACGATTGTGAAACTGGTGCGGATTTCTCTTTTGGGACCTGCCGTATTTGTACTGGGTGCGTGGTATGCCTATCGGCAGCGACAGCAGACGGCTTATCTTGGTGGGCCCGTGCACTATTCGAAATTGGTGCCGGGGTTCGTGGTGTTGTTTTTGGGAATGGCACTGTTGCGGACCACAGGCTTGTTGCCGGAAGTGACGCTGCATATGACAGACCAGTTTGCGTTTGGCGCCGGGGATCGGCTTGTGGATGTGGCAGGGATTTTGAGTCTGACGGGAAAGTGGATCATCACGGGGGCGATGGCGGGTGTGGGATTATCAACGGAATTTCGGACGATGAAAGCGGGGGGCTTTCGGCCGTTGATGCTGGGGGTGTTGGCGGCGGTGGGTATTGCACTTTTGGGTTTGCTGATTGCAAGTTTCTAAAGGGGGACGCGATGGCAGAAGGGATTTATCAGATGCAATCCGGTTATTCTGTGCGTACATTGTTTGCCCAATGGAGAAAACCATGACGATTTCAGATGTTTTCCCCCGTTATACGGACTTCGATCCTCTGGTGCCAGTGTGGTGCGTGACACCCAATATCGATGGATGTGTGCACCGGTTTTTTGACGCTTCTTCGATCAGCCCCTCGGGACGCTATGTAGGGGTGACGCGGTTGCGGTTTGAGGATCGGATGCCGAAGCCCGGCGATTCAGCAGATGTGGTGCTGGTGGATCTGGAAGCCGGGACGGAGCAGGTGATTGCGGAGACTCGGGGCTGGGACACGCAACTGGGGGCGCAGGTGCAGTGGGGGGTGGACGATTCGCAGTTGTTTTTTAACGATCTGGACCCCCAAACGTGGTGTCCTTTTGGGGTGCGGTTCGATCCAGAGACCGGCGATCGAAAGAAACTGGACGGTACGGTTTATATGGTCTCGCGAGATGGCAAGTGGGCGGCCAGTCCGTGTTTGCGGCGGATCGGGCAGACCCAGGCCGGGTATGGTGTGCTGGTGCCGGATGTGCCTGAAAATCGAGGTGCTCCGGACGATGACGGGTTGTTTGTGACCAATACGGAAACGGGAGAATGCAAGCTGTTGGTGTCGATCCGAGAGATGGTTGTGGCAACCGGACTGGATTCGGAGGAATATGCAGGCGGTGATTTTTACGCTTTTCATGTAAAGTGGAACCCGCAGGGTGATCGGTTGATGGTGGTGCTGCGGTGGATTATTCAGGGCGAAAAAAAGGTGGGACGGAAGCTGAATTTGATTACGATGAAGGCCGATGGGTCGGATCTTCACATTGCGATTCCAGATGCCGAGTGGGGCAAAGGAGGGCATCACCCGGACTGGGCACCGGACGGGGAGACGGTGACGATCAATATCAAAACGGACGGGGAGACGCTCCGGTTTGTGAAGGCCCATTTTGACGGGACCGATTATGGGGTGATGACCGAGGGCGCACCTGGATCGGGCCATCCTTCGCTGCACAAAAACGGGCGGCATATGCTGACGGATGTATATTTACACGAGTCTTTGGCCTATGGCGATGGGACGACTCCGATTCGGTGGATTGATCTGGAAACGGGTGAAGAGCAGGTGCTGATTCGCATCCACAACGATCCGCCTTATTCGGGTCCTGGGAACGAACTTCGGATCGATCCCCATCCGGCGTGGGATCGGGCGTATCAACGGATTGTATTTAATGGATGCGACCGGGGTGTTCGGCGGGTGTATGTGGCGGATTTGAGTGGGATTGTTTGAAGCACTGTGTCGTTCAGAAAAATGACTATCGGGGCGGACTGAGGTCCGCCCTTTGTGGTGGTGAAGGGGACATTGGGTATATGAGAAACGAAGCACTCAAAAATGACAGTTGGATCAATGTGAATACCTATCGGCTCACATCCCGGCAGATCTGTTTTTTGTTGCTGTTGCTGACGTATGCTGGGGTCATCCTGATCACATTTCAGGATTATGGGATTACAAACGACGAGGGCCCGCATGTTAAGTATGGTTACAGCGTGGTGTATTGGTATGCAACCCTGTTTGAAGAACGCAGGATGTTTAGTTGGACAAATGTGTGGCTTTATGGAGGGCTCTACGATACGATCTCCGCTCTGGCCACCCAAATCTCGCCATTGGATCTATACGATACGCGACATCTGTGTAATGCGGCCGTTGGATTTTTGGGCATCCTGGCGGCCTATAAGCTGGGGTGTGTCCTGGGCGGTGGATGGGCGGGAGTGCTTGCGACCTTATTTTTAGTCTTAACACCCCGGTATTATGGTCATGCATTTAACAACCACAAGGATTTGCCATTTGCTGTGTTCTACCTGTGGAGCGTCTATGGCATTGTCCGCTGTTTGGGAACACTGCCTGATGTGTCTTGGCGCAGGCTGGTTTGGACGGGATTGGCCATCGGATGTGCGATGGGGATTCGAGTGGGTGGGATGATGCTGATGGGGATTGCAGGTCTGTTTTGGGGGGTTCGTTATCTCCAGCTTTGGTTGGAAGATCGTTCGTCTTTCTGGCCGTTGTTGGGTCGGTATGCGATGCAGGTGGGTCTGGTGTTTGGCGTGAGTTATGGTGTGATGTTGTTGTGCTGGCCCTGGGCACAGACCAATCCGCTGGTACATCCTTTTAAGGCACTCACTGTCTTTTCGAAATTTCCAGGGCAACACATAAATTTGTTCGAAGGGCGTTATTTTTTGAGTACCGAGATGCCATGGTATTATGCGCCTAAATGGTTGCTGTTGACGCTGCCTGAATTTGTTTTCCTGGGCCTTCTGGCAGGCAGTGTTTGTCTGATATTTCGGATAATTCGGGCGGGTTGGGAAGATCGACTGTTGCAGGTAGGGGTGCCAGTTTTCGGTG
>JAPUJS010000095.1 GCA_027296045.1 bacterium
GGGGCACACCTCACCCGCTGTCCGAAGCATGCCCCACAAACCCGATCCTGCAATAACGTCACGTCACTTTTTCGGACCTTCGATTTTATGCTTTGGGAGCAAGATAATGTGCGCAGGAGGGAAATGCAAGGCGAGAGGCTACCGGTGAGACGATAGGAGAGGGTCTGTTGGCGGGCGAGTCAGCAGGGCAAAAAAAGGGCCAGCCCTTTCAGCAAAACAAAGCCCTGGTTCATCCCTTTGCGGATTTCTTCTTTGAAACAGGTTACAACACCCAAGAAATATCCAAAACAGGGGCTTTTGTCCAGCCAGGGAGATGGCATGCATACGGATCTCTTGACAATATTCTGCCAAGAGTATAAGTTTTTGACCATCGTCGACCATTTAGATCCCAGGCCAATTTCAAAGGAATTATCCATGCCTCGCTCAGGTGGATTTACAGGAGAACTCTGGTCACATATTACGGAGATTTACGCGGAAATTCTAGCCCACCCGTTTATCCGGGGGCTAACCGACGGCAGCCTCGATCGGGGGGCTTTCAAATTCTACATTGTGCAAGATGCGCTCTATTTGCGGGAATATGCCCGTGCGCTCAGTATCTGTGCGGCCAAAGCGCCGGAGGAACAGGATATTGCGATGTTCAACGAACACGCTTCGGGCGCCATTGAGGTAGAACGGGAACTGCACAGGACCTTCTTAAAGAGTTTCCGCATGTCACAAAAGGCTGTGAACACCACACCTATGGCGCCCACCAACCGCGCCTATACCAGTTATCTTTTATCGGTGGTTTACGGCCGGCCCTTTTACGAGGGGCTGGCAGCGGTTTTGCCCTGTTACTGGATCTACTGGGAGGTGGGCAAGGCGTTAATCAGGAAGGGAACGCCCGACACCCTTTACCAGCGCTGGATCGATACATACGGCGGCGAGGCCTTCGGGCAGATTGTACGGGCTGTGCTGAACCTGACGGATCGGGTCGTGGCCGATCTGAACCCCGGGGCTCGAGAGGCGATGGTTGAGCATTTTGTGACAACAAGCCGCTATGAGTGGATGTTCTGGGACATGGGATATCGGCAGGAACAGTGGCCGGTGTGAAAGAAAGTTCCACGTTCCACGTTCAATTGCAAATTGGAGGGGATGCACGAGATGTTTTGCCTCCCCGTTACCTTATTTCCCTTATGTGGCTGCCTGGGAGGCGGCCATTTCTGAGAGGGAGCGGCAGGGATGAAACAGGTGCTGACCATTGCCGGATCGGACTCCGGAGGCGGGGCGGGAATTCAGGCTGACCTCAAAACGTTTCACGCCAATGGGACGTTCGGAATGTCGGTGCTCACCTCCATTACGGCGCAGAATACCCGGGAGGTGACACAGGCGTTCGATCTTCCGCTTGAGCTGATCGTGGCACAGATAGACGCGGTTTTTGACGATTTTGAGGTGGCCGCCGTGAAGACGGGGATGCTTTCTTCCAGCGATATTGTGAAGACCGTTTCCGAACAGCTCGCAGCCCGGCAGGTAGACAACCTTGTGGTTGACCCGGTTATGATTTCCAAAAGCGGGTTTGCCCTGTTGAAACCAGACGCGATCCAGAACGTGAAAGAACGGCTCTTCCCCCTGGCCGCCCTTGTGACGCCCAACATCCACGAAGCCCAGCTTCTGGCCGACATGGAGATCGGATCGCTCAACGATGCGAAGGATGCCGCCCGGAAGATTTACGATTTTGGACCCCGGGCCGTGCTGGTCAAAGGCGGGCACCTAAAGGGCCACCCGGGCGCGGCGGATCTCCTGTTCGACGGCCAAGAGGAGACCCTTTTCGAAGCCGAATGGATTGACACAAAAAATACCCACGGAACCGGATGTACCTATTCAGCAGCGATTGCTGCGCAGCTGGCCCTGGGCAATGTTCTGAAAGAGTCCGTTGGGAAGGCAAAGGTCTACATTACTGAAGCGATCCGGTACAGCCTTTCCATCGGCCGGGGGCACGGCCCCACCAACCATTTCTATTTCCTGAAGAAGGACGCATGAAACTCATCGGCTCACGCCACGTGCTGGGAGTGGCACTGTCGTCGTTTCCGAATGCAGACCTTATCGATATAACGGTGGCAAGATAGCGTCCACAATGCGGAAAGGCAAGGAAATCTGCCACCATTTCAGATCGCCCCCTACACGCCCTCTCAGGCGGTCTGAGGGCAAAGAAATAGCCCCGGTGATGTGGGATACCGGGGCTTTACCGTGTTTGCGTCTTCCCTTCACCCTCTACCCACATCACTCCGATTCTGCCAGAGACGCCACCGCTTCTGCCTCTCACTCTTTACCGATCACGAATATTTTTCTGCCTTGTTACAAATCCGTATCCCCGGCGAATGCGTAGAGATTGCCATCATAGTCCGTAACGAAGAGCGTGTTTCCTGAGAAGATGGGGGAACTTTGGATGGGGAGTCCGATATCATATCGCCACAGGCAGTGTCCGTCGCGCGCATCGAGGGCATATAGGTACCCGTCTTCGCCACCGAAATAAACCACATCAAAAGCCACAGCAGGTGTTGAATTGCCACCCAGAGTATGTCGAAGGTTGCACGAGTTCTGCTCTTGGGGCAACACCGTCTCGAAATCCCAGATTTGTTCTCCGGTAATCCGAGAAAAACAGATGCGTCCCACCGTACCACTGATAAGCGTCTCCGGTCCAACGACCACAGACGGTATTCCCCCTATTCCTCTCCCCACTTTTTCATGGCGCTGTACCCAAAGCATTTTTCCGGTCGCACACTCGAACGCCATCGTTGCCGAGAGCGTATTGCGATAAAAGACCTCATCCCGCACAACGCCCATCAAGACACGGCGACTGGCAAGGTCAGGGTGTTCCTGCACCCAGTGGATGTCGTCGGAAAGTAGATCTTCGGCCACCGTCATTGTCCGGCACGACCAGAAGAGCATGCTGTTGTGTGCGCAGGGGGCGGTAACATATTCTTGCCCTTTTGGCTTTTTACGGCTGAAAACAATTTTGCCGCTCTTTCCTTCGTACATGACCACAGGACCATTTGCGAAGGACACGATAATGTGTCCCTCATAAGGAATCGGTGGGGCAGAACATTTGTGTCCCGCCCAGGTGCCGAATTCACCCCACGGATTCTGCGACCAGATCTTTTCACCTGTGCTGGCATCAATCGCGTATGTTGTTCCCTGATTCGTGGTCACAAAAACGATCCCGTCATTCCCGGGCTGGAGCTTGGGAACGAGGGCCGCCGGTGAATAGGGGACATCGCCATCGAGTGGATACTTCCACAATGTGCGTCCTGTCCGGGCTGCAAGGCAGAGTAATACAGGGCTGATCGTATTTCTATCACATTGGTATGTACCATAATAGAGTTTTCCATTCAGAAGAATCGGGGAGGTTGCAAGTTGATTCCGCGACCCCGTATTGACTTGCCAGACGCAATGCAGGGGTGGGCGCAAAGAATGCTCCACCCACCTGCCTGGGAAGGAATCTCTCCCAAACCATGACCAGTCAGACTCGACCACAACCTCCGACAAGGGGGCATCGTTGCTCTGGAGAGGTTCTGTTTGGGACCAGCATTCGCCACGCTGATTCGTTGCTTTGAGGGTAATCGGTTTGGCATCTTGATGAGAGTAGAGCGAGCGGCTTCCCCGTTCGTAGCCGGACTTCGGGCTTGTGAGGGTACCTTGCCATGTCCAGGCTCCCGCTCGTTTGAAATTCATTTCCTCTCCATCACCGGTCACCACAGCAACTTGCCTGGGAGGGCAAATCGTATCATACGCCATAACGCTAAACCTGCGTCCGTCTCTCCTCTTTCCTTCCGGGATGACGGAGATGAGCCCAAGGCGCTTATGCTGCCCGAGCACGCGAATTTCCGTCGTCAACTGACGGCGCTCAAACCGACAGATTCTGACAGCGCGTGAAAACATGCCGAAGTCTCCACCCCGAAGCGCCGCTGTCTGCAAATAGGAAACCTCCTTGTAGCGATGTGACATGTTCTGATGCCAGTGGCCATAGAAATTGGCGTGGACGGTGCATTTTGCCATCCACTCTTCCAGATTCAACGGGTAATGCGATACAAATATCACATCGGTGCCTGCAGGCAAGGATTCCAGTTCCCGTTTGAGCCATTCCTCTTGGCGCTCTTTTGTGGCCTCACTGCTCCCGCTCCGATGGTTATCGTAGACGACAAAATGGACGCCCGCAAAATCCCATGAATAATAAGTCGGCCCTAAAAAGAGTCGAAAGTGGTGGTCGCTTGGGCGTTGGATAGAGGTTTTCATCCCATAGTTTTCTTCATGCCCCCCAACGGCGTGATAGACTGGAATCTCCAGAGGCTCCAGAGCCTGCATATACCATTTCCATTCTCGTAGCCAGCCGGTCATGACAAGGTCACCACAGTGGATAAAGAATCGCGGCGCTTCGACCATCGCGGCAATTTCCGTCATATCCTCTTTTAAACGCAATCCCTCTGCTTCATGACTGAATTGGGAATCGGCACCCACCACAAATGTAAAATCTTCCTCAGAAGCATCGGAAGGGGTCAAACCAAAGGAGAAATGATAACTCGTTTGCTCGTCATCTTGCCGAATGAGTTGATACCACGATGTGGTTGGAGCAAAGCCGGACGGTTGTCGTATCCAAACGGTTCGGTGCTCCTCCACCTGTAGCGAAAACGAGAAAGTGCCCCTTTCATCCGTCCGGACAAGATATGCCTCGTCACAGACCCAAACCCCCGGAAGAGGCCTATCTCCCTGCCCAAAAACCCCATCTTTATCCCTGTCCAGAAATACCCTTCCGGTGACATTGACTTCCCGTACAACCGGTGTGGGTTCAAAGAACTCATCGCCCCAATCCGAAAGTTCTGCTGCTTCGCGATCTAACATAAGCTGTAAGTTTTCCTCGGAGATGCAATTCTTCATCCCTCACCCCGACCGTTCCGGCAGATCTACAAGAACCTGGTAAGCTCCGCGCATCGGCATACTGATGCTCTTACCCACGCCCCGGTGCGCCCGCGTTTCTCGATCGGCCATCGAGAACTGGACTCCCTTGACAAGAACCTCCTTCAGCCGTTCATCCCTGGAAACACCGTAGGCAAAAGCAATCCCCTTGAGAATGCCCACATCGGCGGACCGCCCCACTGAAGATTCAGGACACGACGTGTACCGAAACGCCCGGTTTTTGGGCACCCACATATCATCGATGCA
>JAPUJS010000096.1 GCA_027296045.1 bacterium
TCCATCTGTAGCCTCACTTACAGGCCTATCGGGTGCGGGACGGCAGGGGGCGATCTTCCAGACCGGGCATTTGGCTGTGCAGAAGATGGTCTTTGCGAAGTGGTGTATGAGGAAAAGTGAAGATGGAAGGATAAGCACGACAAGCCCCGGTCTCCCGGATCGCCGGGGCCTTATACTGATTAAAACACAAAATGGCGTCATACACGCACAGACTAATGCAAAATATCGGTATTTATTTTATATAAATATATATTTATTAAATAATTATTGAAATAGATAAATTTTATCTTCGCAGGGAAAATTGGTCTGAAATGGGTATTATTCTGTCCCTTATAAAAGTACCCACCAAAATCCCCGGATGAACCATAAAATTCTAATATGGCGTTAGCAAAACAGCCTGAATTGTTGCTGTAAATAATATAGCCCTGAATCGCTGGAAAGACCAGTAATGCAGGGCTATTCTATGTTGTTGCTGAACCAGGCTGATAGGTTCCGGTCCAAATAGACTTTGACGAATGGATGTAAGCCCATTATCTTCCCAGAAAGGCACATGGGTCCTGTCCCAAACCCGGAGGAATACAAAATGAACCCCGAAGCATCTTATGAGGCCAAAATTGAAAAAATGCAGTTTATGACCCCCGAAGAAAAGTTCATCTTCGACCTGGACGGCTATATCGTCATCAAAGATGTTCTCACCCCGGACGAGGTTAGCGAACTGAACGCCATCACCGATGAAAAACAGGGCCTGGCCAAAGATCAAGACGGCTACAAAAACATCGGCAAACCGTCCACCTGGGGCGCCCCCTTCCAGACCCTCATCGACCATCCTAAAATCGTGCCCTATCTCATCGAACTCCTGGGCCCTAAATTTCGCATCGACCACGACTACGCCATCTTCATGACAAAAGGCGCCAAGCGGGGACGGCTGCACGGCGGCGACAACGGATATGAAGGCGACCACTGGTATAAATACAAAGACGGCGTCATGCGAAACGGCCTCACCGTGCTCACCTACTTCACCGCCCCTGCAAAAAAAGGAGACGGCGGATTTTCCTGCATTCCCGGCACCCACAAAACCAACTTCCTGTCCAGCATTCCCCAGGAAGTCCGGAGCTTCGAACGAGAAGCACACTACGTCGTCCAACCCGAAGTCGAAGCCGGAGACGCCCTCATCTTCACCGAAGCCCTCGTCCACGGCACCATGCCCTGGACCGCCGATCACCAACGCCGGGCTTTTCTGTATAAATACAGCCCTGGCCACTCATCCTGGTCTCAAAACTATTATGATCTGGACCAGTACGAAAACCTCACCGAACAGCAAAAACGCATCATGGCCCCGCCCTCCGTCGGCAGACGCTCCGACAGCGTAGCGTTGGAAACGCTGATGGCCTGAGCATACAGCCTGTTAAGCGGTATATTTACCTGTCCACCGTGATACGACCCGTACAGAACTTCCCGATTCCCTAAAACGAGGTACTCTCCATGAACATTCCCCCGTCTGCGCACTTCACTCCCATTTCCCTCGACAAGTGTTTCAATGTGGACCGAACCACCCTGGAAGGATTTTTCAACGACCGGGACAAATCCGAACTTTCCTACGGCAACCAGTCGTTGCTCGGCATTCCCTTTGCCCTTGGAAAAAAAGAAGCCTCCAACGCCATCCTGCTCGACAAAGAATCCGTCGCGATTGAACTGGATGAAATCAAAGCCACCTACATCATTTTTCTCCACGTTGTCGAAGACCGGAAAACCAACTACCTGGACGACCTGGCCGACTACGCTTTCGACGGCAACGAATTGGGCAACCACGTCTCGGATTACGCCCTGAAATACGCCGATGGAGAAATAGCCACCACCCCGGTCTTGCGCCGCTTCGCCATCCAGCAACTCCACATCGGCTGGGGCGCCAGCGCCTTTGCCGCCCAGCCCGCCACCAGGCCCCACATCACTATGGCCGCCACAGAAGAACAAAGCCTGGATCGCCGCCCGCAAGCCGTCTATGGTCGGGGCGAAACCCGGCACGGCTCCGGACGGGACGGGGCCCGGGAGCGCCTCTGGGTCTACGCCCTGCCCAATCCGCACCCCGATAAGCCCATCCGAAAAATAACCCTGACGCCCAAAACCGAACGCTCTCTCGTTTTTGGCATCACCCACACCCAGCTCACCGATCATCCTCTCCGTCCGGGCATACGACAAAAACTGAAACTCCATTTGCCCGAAGGCTCTGAATTAAACAGACTCGGCGAAATCGAAGGGGTCGACATCGACCTGGGTCAGGTCATCACGGCCCGGGCCGTTCTCGACTACGACACCGATCGCTGGCTGGGCACCGAGCCAAACGTACAGCCCGAACGCTCCGAAAACGAAGTCGTCGTGGAATACCTCGCCCACCCTCGCGCCAAGCTCTACGTGGCTACTGGCTCAAAGGACGACCCCCAATACGTGGTCTACGATCTCTCCCGTATAAAAGAAAAAAAAGGCGTTGTCGAAATCAAACCTGCCCACCGCCCGGTGAGGGTCAAAGTCACTGAAAAAGGATCGGGCAAACCCGTAGCCGTCCGCTTTCACATGCACGGCGAGGCCGGAGAATACCTCCCTCCCAAAGGCATGCACCGCCGGATCAACAACAACTGGTTTGAAGACAATTATGGCGAATTCGCAAACGGCGAAAATCAATATTGCTACATCCCCGGCGAATGCGTGGCCGATTTACCACTGGGCGACGTCTACCTCGAAATCCGCAAAGGCTATGAGATCCAGCCCATTCGCGAAAAAATCACCATCACGCCAGACACCGACGAACTCACCTTTGAAATCGATCATGTCCTGGACTGGCGATCCCAGGGCTGGGTCACCGCCGATACCCACGTCCATTTCCTCACCCCCACCACCGCCCACCTCGAAGGCCAGGGCGAAGGCGTCAATGTCGTCAACCTCCTGGCCAGTCAGTGGGGGGAAATGTTCTCCAACGTCTCCGACTTCGACGGCAAAACCACGCTGGGTGCCAGAGACTTTGGCGGCGACGGCGAATTTCTCGTCCGCGTGGGCACCGAAAATCGAATGCAAGTCCTCGGCCACATCTCCCTCCTGGGCTACTCCGGCTCCATGATCCATCCCCTCTGCACGGGTGGCCCCTCCGAGTCCGCCCTGGGCGATCCCCAGGAAGTCACCATGGCCGAATGGGCACAGCGCTGCATCGATCAAAACGGCCTGGTCGTCATGCCCCACGGCCCCAACCCCCAGTGCGAACGGGCAGCCGACATCGTACTGGGCCTGATCCACGCCATGGAAATGATGACCTTCAACCCCCACTTTGTCCAACTCAATCCCTATGGCATCGCCGATTGGTATCGCTACCTCAACCTGGGCTATCACATCCCGGTGGTCGGCGGCTCCGACAAAATGTCCGCCTCTTCCCAACTCGGCGGTGTGCGGACTTATGCCCATATGGGCGACCGGGAATTCACCTACGAAAACTGGATGACCGCCGTCAAATCCGGCAACACCTTTGTCACCGTCGGTCCGTTGGCCGAACTCACCGTCGAAGGCAAAGTCCCCGGCGAAAAATTGGAACTCCCCGCATCGGGCGGCTCGGTCAACGTCACCTGGAAAGTCGATTCGGTCAGCATGCCCATCGAACAGGTCGAGATCATCGTGGGCAGTCTCACGGATGAGCAGGTCAATGTGGACAATGCCTTATCCGCCTCTGGGAGTAAGGACATCCAAATTACCGATTCCACCTGGATTGGCCTCCGGGTGCGCGGCAGTTATAGAGACAAAAGCGGGGACATCGCTGCCCACACCTCAGCCGTCCAGGTCCTGCTTGAAGACAAACCCCTCTTCAACCAGCCCGATGCAACCGCCGTGCTCGATCAAATCGAAGGCGCCATCGCCTATCTCGACACCATTGCGCCCCGCCCCGATGCTACCCGCTTTCGGCAAATGCGGGCCACTCTGGAAGCCGCTCACAATCGTCTCCACCAGCGTATGCACAAAAACGGCATCTTCCACGAACACACCCCCCTGCACGATCACGGACACTCACACGAGCATTAATCATCGCCACCGGCGTAGTCTGGAAAAGCACAGAACGCGAACGGTGCGCCATTTTCAATACTTCTTGACGATTAAAAACAGGTGATGTATATTTTTTACATCACCTGTTTTCCTGTGATTTGCAACCCAAATCTGAAGCAATGCTTCCGATGGCTTCCGACATGATCCGTACCCAAATCTACCTCTCTTCGAAACAGCATGAGCAGCTCAAAACACGCGGCGAGCAGACCCAAAAAACAATGGCTTCCCTCATTCGAGAAGCCGTTGATCGATATTTGTCCGAAGATCAAGACACGCCCATTTTCCCGGCCGATGATCCCCTCTTCGATCTGATTGGCATTGCCGAATCAGACACTGTCGATGCATCTGTTAATCACGACAAATACCTCTACGAAAACCCCCATAACGAATGAACCTGCCACGCGCACTCTTTGAGGTTTGCCCTTGCCTTGGGAGAAAACATGAAGATCGAAGTTAAGAAGCTTCACGACGCAGACAGTGAGAATGACGTACTCCAGACCTCGGAAGAACGACTGGACCTTGTTGAGCAGCTCAGGATTCAAGCCGGAAAATTCCTCTATGAATACCCAGCCAGACTTCGAAGAATTATTACGGTTGTTAGAACAAAATGAGGTTCGTTACATGATCGTGGGGGGCTATGCGGTCGCCTTTCACGGGCACCCTCGTTTCACCAAAGACATCGACATATTTTTTATCAGTACAGATGAAAATATCGTCAAGGTGCGCCGGGCTTTACGTGCATTCGGTTTCTCTGACTCGGAAATCCCGGAAAGTTTGTTCAAAGAGCCGGGCAATGTGATAAAAATCGGGGTGTCTCCGGTCCAGATCGACCTGATTAACAAAATAGACGGCGTTCGTTTTGAGGAAGCGGAAACGAAAGTCGTTCGTGGCAAATACGGCAGCATTGAAGTGAATTTCATCGGGCGAGATGATCTTCTTTACAATAAAAGAGCTTCCGGACGTCCACAAGATAGGGCTGACGCCGATATCTTGGAAAATGAGTAACCTTTTGAAAATGGCTTCATAAATGCGAAACGGGAGAGAAATAGTTATTTCTGTATCTCTAAATTATTATTTATAATAATGTTGTTGAATTTAATTAATTTTCCACGCGTGTGGAAAATTTGCTTTAAGCCGATATTCTTCATTTTTTGATGTGCTGCTTGTTCACACCCTTAAAATCCTTCCACCGAATCAGCAATTTCAAT
>JAPUJS010000097.1 GCA_027296045.1 bacterium
CCCTGGTAATAGTCGTTGCGTTTCATATAGGCTTCGGCGACTTCTGGGCCAGAGATTTTGAAACCCTGTTCGGTAACTTCCAGAAGACCGGGGTCCAGGCTGTCTCGGATTTCGTCCAGGTTATGGCGGGCAAGTCCCGCAAAGGCCGATCCCCAGATGACGCTCAGAATATCTTCCCAGGGGTCTGGCAGATCCGGATGGGCTTCTTCTATGTGACAGCCGAGTTCTTCAAATCGGGCAGCTGCACGGGCCGAAATATCCTGCACTTCCGGTTCGATGGGGGCATAGCCCAGGTTGGGCGACCAGGCAACACGCAGGCCGTTCAGGTTGCCCTCCAGGCAGGCCGTATAGTCGGTGTGTCCGGGAAGCGAGGTTGGGTCACGGGGGTCCGGGCCGGCCAGGGTTTTCAACATGAGCGCTGCATCGTATACGGTGCGAGTGATGGGGCCTATGTGGGAGAGGACGGCAACGGCGCTGGGCGGATAGTAGGGGACCAGGCCCCAGGAGGGTTTGAAGCCATAGACACCGGAGAACGAAGCGGGGATACGAATGGAACCGGCCCCATCGGAACCCTGAGAAATGGTGCTCAGGCCCGCAGCAACAGCGGCCGCTGCCCCCCCGCTGGAGCCGCCTGCTGTGTGGCCGTGTTTCCAGGGATTGTGGGTGGGACCAACGATTCGGTTGCCCGAGTCGCCTTTCCAGCCCATTTCCGGGGTGTTGGTCTTGCCGAGCATGACCATGCCGGCTTGATAGAGGCGTTCGACAATGGGGGCGTCAAAATCCGGCACCCAGTCTTTGGAAAGCAGCGATCCCTTGGTGGTACGAATTCCCCGGGTTACGGTAAGATCTTTCAGCGATCCGGGAATGCCGGATAAAGGCGGTGCGTTGCCTGTAGCATAGGCCTGTTCCGACAGACGCGCCTGTTTCAGGGCGAGGTCCGGAGTGACGGTGACAAAGGCGTTGAGATCGGGATTTCGCCGGTCGATGTGGTCCAGGATCACCCGGGTGACCTCTACGGGGGAAAGCTCCCTACGCTGATACAGATCACGCAGCTCAGAGATGGACAAGTAGCATATATCTGTGGGGTTCATAAATAGCTCGTATGGGATTAGCCGTAAGCGCCGTGGTCTAAAAATCCGAGCAACCGTTTGAGTCTGGGGTTGGCATCCTGGTAGACATGCTTGGGCATGGTGTAGTTCATGAAGGGATAGTATTTGTGGCCCACAAGGCGCCGGGCATAGGTGATCTGGGTGACGTAGCGGTTTTGTTTGCTCTGGTTGGGACCGCCCCGGTGCCAGACCTGGTTGTTGAACATGACCACGCTGCCGGCCTTGCCCAGGTTATGTTCCACTTTGTCTTTCCATTTTGACCAATCGGGACATTTGGAAACCTGGCGTACGTTGGCACCAAAGAGGTGGGAACCGGGGATGACTTCGGTGCCGCCGTTTTCGACTTTGGTAACGTCGGTCAAATAATAGTTACAGGTGAACACAATGACGGGAAGCCGGATATTTGTTGGGGGTTCTCCGTCGGTGACGATCAAATGGGGGGCATCGTCCTGGTGCCAGCCCGTGATGCCACCGCCGGGCGGGGTGATGAACGAGTTGTTGTGGATGATATGGCATCTTTCGTCAATGATGGCTTCGGCGAGGCTGACGATGGGCTCCAGGTCAAAGAGGTTGAGGTTGGCCGGGCTGTGTTCGAACATGCAATGGCACAACCGGATTTGAGAGCCGGTTTTACGGCTGTTTACTTTGCCATCGGGATCCTCATCACGAGAGGTAAAATTTTCGAGCGACCAGTCCAGGTCGGCTTTGAGCTGGGCGACGTGTTCTTCACTTAATACTTCTTCCAGACAGAGGTATCCATCCCGGTTGAAGGTGTTTGCCCATTCCTGAACCTGGTCTGGATCGAGTGGATAATTGGATTCAAATCGCTGATTATTGGTACTGCTGGGGGCTTGCGTGGTCATCTGAGCATTCCATATGTATGGTGAGGGAGGTCGTACCCACACCGCGTAGGATGTGTTCAGGGTGCGACGGCTTCTTTTCCCAGGTGTTCTTCAATCCAGTTTTTGAGCGGCACGTCTTCTTCTTTGGGAGAGGTATAGCCGAAGCCACCCGAATAGCTGACGTCCAGGAGTTGCTTCTGGATGGGCGTACACCGGTCCAGAATGTGGGAAACAGAGTGATCGTCTCGCGGCCGGGGGATCTTTGCCGATAAAATCACGCAGGTGCAGCAAGTCGTGAGGGCCCAGGCCAAACCGGGGGCGGTAGCGGGCCTGGATCCGTTCAATGGCACGCAGGGATTCTTCCAGCTGATCGGGGGTGAGTGCGTTTTCGATGGTCAGGTAACCGTTTTGTTCAAACGATTGGCGTTCGGTCTCAGTGAGGATGTGATCCAGGCAGGCGGTGTCCATCGTTGACTCCTCCTCTACAGGCGTGAAAACCCCTATTCCGTTTTCAGATTTTCCGTATATTCCCTGGTATTCTAATGGAATTAAATTTGAAATTCAACTCCTTTCTACTTTGCGCAGAACGCGCTTTACAACAGGGAGAGGCTTATGTCGGAATTCAAGGATCGCGTCGTGATTGTCACCGGAGGTGCCAAAGGGATTGGGGCTGGGATCAGTCGCGCCTTTGCTCAGGAAGGGGCCCATGTTATTTGTGCCGATGTGGACGTTGAAGCCGGGGAAGCCCTGGCCGGTGAAGTCGAAGGCATCCGGTTTCAGGAGGCCGATGTGGCCAGGAGCGAGGCTTGCAGGGGGCTGGTTGAGACGGCGGTGTCAACCTGGGGGAAGGTGGATGTGGTGTGCAACAATGTGGGCATTCAGCCGACGAGCAGCTATTTGCCGGCGCACGAATTGCCCGAGGAAGTGTGGGACCGGATTCTGGATGTGAACCTCAAGAGCAGTTTTTTGATGACACAGTATTGTGTGCCCGAGATGAAGAAGGCCGGCGGGGGTGTGATTATTAATACCGCCAGCGTGCAGGGGTTGCAGTCGATGAAAGGCGTTTCGGCCTATGCGGCCAGTAAAGGGGGGATTCTTTCTTTAACGCGGCAACTGGCGCTGGAATATGCCGAGGACAATATTCGGGTGTTGGCGGTAAATCCAGGGACCATCGATACCCCGCTTCTGGCCGAAGCGATGGATTATTTGGGGATCGACCACCTGGAGGGTAAAAAGAGCTATGCCGATTTACATCCCCTCAAGCGACTTGGAAGTCCCGATGATATTGCCCAGGTGGTACTCTTTTTGGCCAGTGATCGGGCGAGTTTTATGACCGGAGAATACGTGTGTGTGGATGGGGGACTGATGGCAAAGGGGGCCTGGGCTTAGAAAATAAAAAAGAGAATTGAAACCAAAGTGTTTCGTTCGTGTCATATTCATCAGAGAAATAAGATCCCAGAACCGATCAGGGGTATAAGCGTTCAATTCTGTTGGGAGGGTAAAGCCCCGCGTTTGCCTTTTTCGTCAGGGATTTGTGAATATGCCACATCGATTTTCCAGATTTTGTGTGCTCACCGTGCTTTGCCTGTTGCCGGTGAGCATTTCTTTTGCACAGACGGAAACGATTGTCTATGGGGTTGTGACCGATGCCGAGACGGGAAAACCGCTTGCGTTTGTTACCATTCATGTTGAAGGGACGTATCAGGCTTCGATTACCAATGTGAACGGACGGTATGAGATAAGGGTCGAACATGTACCGGCTGTGCTTCGGATCAGTCATATTGGATATGCTTCCCAGAAGATTCAAATGGATGAGGGGGCACCTGGAGAATACAATATCCGGTTGGAACCGGTTACCTATGAGCTGGAAGAGATTGTTGTGACGGCCGAGGATCTGGGGCCGAATATTATGCGGAAGGTGATCGAGAAAAAGCAGGCGTGGCAAAAGGCGATGCAGGGGTTTCGGGTGGAGGCTTATACCCGGTTGACACTGGAGAATGATACCGGGATTGTGGCGATTATGGAAAGTCTGTCGGACGCGTTTTGGGACCGGGAGAAGGGGTGGCGCGAGGTGCTGAAGTCCAAGCGAGAGACCAGCAATATGGATCTGGACTTTGGCGAGGCCGTTCCGGCAGCAGCGGCGGTGACCAACCTGTATGATGATAATATTGATGTGGGGGGGCACAATTTGATGGGGGTGACGCATCCGGATGCGGTGGCTCACTACCGTTTCCGACTGGTGGGGCGGAGATATCTGGACGATCAGTTGATCTATGATATTTCGGTGATACCTAAGAACAAGCTGGTTTCGGCTTTTGAAGGACAGGTTTCGGTGCTGGATAGCGCCTATGCAATGGTGGAAGCGTCTTTGAAGCCCAACCAGGCGTTTTTGTTTCCGCCGCCCATCCGGGGGCTGAGTGTGAATTTCAAGCAGCAGTTCAGTGATTTTGGGAAAGCATTCTGGCTGCCTGTTGGGCTCCAGTTTGAAGCGGAACTGGATATCGGGATTCTGGGGCTGTATTTTCCGATGATCAAGATGTCCCAATTGTCCCGATTGTCGGGCTATGAGGTGAATGCGGTTCGTCCGGATTCGCTTTATGCAAAGCGGCGGGTGTTGACGGTGGATTCGGTGGCCGTTCGGCAGGATTCCCTTTTGAACCGCCGTGGTGTGGTGGTGCCACTATCTGAGGTGGAACAGACGGCCTATGTGCGGATTGATAGTACGATGACATTGGAGCAGGCATTTGAGCCCAGGGGATTCTTGGCCCGGTTTGTGAAAGAGGATGAAGAGGAACGGGAGGAAAGGCGAAGGCGCAGAAGGGAACGGAGGAATCGGAGGGAAGGGCAGCAGGGGCAGCAAGATCAGAATGCAAAGGAGCCGGTCCACTTGAACCCGTTGAAAAATCTGAAGCCGCAAGTGTGGTACAATCGCGTGGACGGCGCACATCTGGGGGTTCGAAAGACGCTCCAGGCAAACTGGCTGGAATTGTCCGGGGTGGGAGCCTACAATACCGGGATCAAACGCTGGTCGATAAATGGCGTTGCGAAATTTTCGTGGGGCGAACGACAACGGGGATTTTTGGAATTGGATTATTTACGCGGGAGTGAGAAGCGGTATCCGTCACATCTGTTTTCCAGGTGGCACACCAGTACCTTATCGCTTTTTGGGAAAGAAGATTATTTCGATTTTTTCTGGAATAAACGGCTGAATACAAAAGTGGGCTATTGGTTTCGAACACTCGACACAACGGTGTCTGCCGGGGTGAATGTGGAACGTCACCGGTCGTTGGCCGAAACGACCCATTATACGCTGTTTGGAAACGATTTTGTCCAGCGTGTGAATCCGGCCATTGATCCTGGAAGGTTGCGATCGGTGGTGTTTCGGGTGAGGACGAACAAAACGGAGGAAGAGGAGCCGGTATTTGTCGGACGGAAACAGGTCGATGTGATGGTGGAGCACAGTCGGCCAGGGCTTTTTTCGAGTGACTTTTCGTTTACGCGATATCATTTTTTATTCAATCCTAG
>JAPUJS010000098.1 GCA_027296045.1 bacterium
TCCGGGTTGAAACTCGTTGCTGGTATGCCACAGGTCTATTTCAAACCGAACCGGTGTGTCCGCCTTTGCCATGCATCTGCAAATCGACTATATTTTCTCCCAAAGGCTGTAATTCTATCGTGAAATTTCCTGTCCTGAATACATTCTTTGCGGTTCATTCTGTTAGGCGCTTTTAATATGACATCTATGTGTGTACAGCCACGATGAATCCTGTCTTTCAAATTCCAGACAATCGCTATGTATATCTGGCTTTTTTCACCGTTGTGTGCCTGTTGACATGGGCAACTTTCGGGAGCCTTTCGGAACACCTGTATGATGCTTTCGACGATCGAGATCATTTAACCGATACGGCTAAGATTCTGGAAGATCCTGCCTATCTATTTTCATCCGACCGATTGGCGGCCGTACGCCCTACAGCCGATCTGGTTTTTGTCGTCTGCTATCTGCTATGGGAAGATAACCCGGCCGCCTACCATATTTTTAAGGTTTGTCTTCTCCTCTTTGCCACCCTCTTGCTGGTTTATGCTTTGCGACAGGCCGGCGTCGACCTGGAACTCAGTTTTTTATCGGCAGTTTTATTTCTAATGAATGTCGCTCACTTCCGAGCCGTGCATTGGATTACCTCGACAGACTACAACCTGGCTCTGATTTTTAGCCTGATCGTGCTAATCTGTTTTATACGCTACTTGGACAGAAAAAAAATCATCTGGATCGTTGCAGCTGCACTGGCTATGGTCGGGATGATGTTCGCACATCCCTCTGGAATTGCCATAGCGCCCTTCTGCACCTATTTTGCCTGGCGAAAGCAAAAATCTTTACGGATGGCTGTCTCCGCAGGCTGGCCCTTGATCTTCGTGGGCATCGTCTGCGCTATTCTGGCCTATTGGATTTCCCCGCAACACGCCCAGGCCAGAGGATTTGTAACAGCCCCGAATTTGAGCCATATTTTCGAGAATTTACTCTGGTATTTGGGACGGCTGCTCACTGCTGCGCACTGGCTACCCCGTGTGGCCCTGAGCAAAGATGCCAATCTGCTGGAAATGGGAATCGGATGGTTGGGCTGGATTGGGATTCTTGTACTTTGCTACCGCCGGATTTTCCCTGTAGCAGACTGGGCAATATGGGCGGGCATGATGGTGCTGCCCTTTTTGAATCACCCATCTTCCGACATTCGGTGGTGGCCCGTTGGACCCTCCCGCCAGATGTATCTGGCCTCGGCAGGGTCGTCTGTGGTGCTGGCATGGGGTCTGCGTGCTGCCGTTGATCGGGTGCCAGAACAGCGGCTCAAATCCTTGCTCTTGATTCTCTGCCTGATCGGAATACTTGGCTCCAGTTTCATCTTTTTAAAGCAATCAGAATCCATTACCTTCTACCTTGAGGGGAGAGGCTATACTGCACAACAGTATATCTCGGTTGGGGCCGACCAGTTTGAAAAGGCTGTGCATCAATCAGCATATCTTGTGCCTGAAGATACGTATTTTAGACTTTCAGCAGTCTTTTTTATGCTTGGCAGGTCTCCCCAGGACCTGCTTGAAAAAGCGCAGTTGCAAGGTCGAAATGTCCATCAGCTGAATATGCTTCTGGGCATCTGCGCCTTTTTTCAAGACGACCCTGACGCCTGGATCGCGGGAGAAGCTCGGGTTCGGAAAGAGATTGAGAAGGTAAAAAATAAGGACTGTCTTTTAAGTGAAGCTGCAATTTGTTATAACAATCTCGGACTTTATTATTACGACCAGGGAGATTTTAAGCGGGCTCAAGCGCTTTTTGAAGCTGCCCTGTACCTCTTACCCGGATACTGGACTGCTCAGATCAATCTGGCAGAAGTATTCCATGTCCAGGGCAAAGTCAGCCAGGTGCTCTCCACCGTCCGGGAAATTTTCCAAGAGGCGATTCAAGAACAACCGCAAGATCGAGACAGGTTGGAAAAGCAACGGGATCAAAATATGCAGGATTTGACAAGATGGTTTGAAACGTATCATACCTTTCCCACAAAAAAAAGTCTGAGATCGTGGATGAAAAATTTGGATTGAAAAAGCTTCTGTAATTAGATTTTTTTACTTGAATTCAGGGTGTGAGATGACGTGTAAAAACACAGAAACAGAGCTTGAAAAACCCTGTGATAACTCTCTGTAAAGGATGAAATAAAAACTTCAGTGGGACCCCTCCCCCGGCTCCTATCTACATCCACCTTCTAACATACAACACGCCATCCCAATCGCCTTTATTTAATCTTCTCTTCCGAACCCCCGCACTTCAATCAACGTCACCTCCGAAGGTGCCAAAAACCGAATCGGTGCCAGTGTCAACCCCAGCCCATTGTTTATACTCAGCAACATACTCCCAAGCTCATAGAATCCTGAAACAAAGGGCGTCTCGAATCGCGAAGCCGAAAGCGACCAGCCGAACACCTGGATGGTCACCTGCCCGCCATGGGTGTGGCCCGAAGTCATCAGGTGATAGCCGACCTTGGCTGCCGCATCCACCACATCTGGCGTAGGCTGGTGGCTCAACAAAATTGCGAGATCCCCCCCAACCCCTTCCCGAAGCCCTCGACGACTTGGCCGATCGCTGTAGGCATTCGTCATCACATACAACCCAACGCTCGCCTCACCAATCTGAACATCGATCCGTTCATTGTGCCCCATCCGAACACCCAGTTCCCCCAACTGCCTTTGAATCCCCTCTGGATCCGACCAGATATCGTGATCCCCCAGACAGGCAAACGTGCCATACCGGGCCTGCATACGCGCCAGTGTCTCTGCCCCTCTTCCGATATGATCCATTCCACGCGTCACCAGATCGCCCGTAAAAAGCACCAGATCCGCATCCAGACTATTCACAAGATCGACATATCGCTCAAGGAGTTCGTCGTCGGTCCGAGGATCGGCCTGAACATCGCTGACATGCACAATCCGAAACCCTTCGAGCGCCTCCGGCAAATCGGCCACCGTCAGTTCCCGCTGACGAATACGCGGGCGTCGGGTATCCACATACATCCGGATCGCAACCGTCAAAAACACCAGCATCGAAAGAACAAGCGGGGCATATTTCCGAAATCCAGGCGCAAAAGACCCCACCATCCAACCGAGCAACCCACCCAACGCATCGGCCGCCAACAGATACGGTGCCGTCTGAATCGCGAAAACCGCCCAGAACCAGAACGGGTAGACAAAAACCCAATCTTGCCATCCCCCGCCGTCCACAAAGGCGTTCACCCATTGATCGGCACGATGATTCGACGTCACCACGATCATCAGTGGATAGCTGCACAACCAGACCCCCACTGCAATCACCGCATACCGAATCGCGTGATGATACCCCGGAGACACCTGGGAGATCGATGCGACCAGTCGCAAGCCCACGTAGACATAAAGTGGCAACGCCAGAAAAAACATCTGAATCGTCATGCGAAGTGCCCAGGGCATATCCTTATTCGCACCTCAAAAAATCGATCGAACATCGCCGACCTGATCCAGCGATATCTCTAAACGTCGTCCGCATAGTCAAAAAAAACGGGAAAACAACTGTCACCCCGTTTCTCATGTCCGTTAACCATCACCTGTGCAGTGCAATTTCACCTGGGCACAAAATCAAAAACCACCCTCAGGTCTGCCATTCAAAAATAACCCCCAGAAGATCCTCTGCCCGTCTCGCCAGCCGTTCATAAGCACCTGCCGCTTCTTCAATAGGTCCAACGTGAGACACCAGCGGCTCGGTCCGAACCGTACCCTGTTCATACAAAAATCGCAATACCCGCAGATCGTCCGGCAAAAAATGGCACGCCACCTCAATCTTCCCCTCCACCCGGGCGTGCAACATCCCCCACGGAAAAGTCACCGTATCCCGCACCGCCATCGCCCCGATTGTGCCCCCGTGCGCCAGCAGCCGGTGTTCTCGAATGTCAAAAAAGAGATTCTCGACACTGCAACAATCGTAGATATAATCAAACGGCCCTGCTGCACTCAACCGTTCCCAGACATCCGGATGGTCCCCGTTCAATACCCGGTGCGCCCCACAAATTTGCGCCACCTCCAACCGTTTCGCCACCAGATCTGTCACCGTCACCTGTGCGCCCATCGCCCGGGCGGCCTGCCCCACAAAATTCCCGACCGGACCCTGACCCACCACCCACACGTTGTCTCCTCCAGACACCCCCATGCGTCGAACCGCCCGCAACGCCACACACGCCACGCCAAAAAGTGCACAATGTTTCCGATCTACCGTATCCGCTAATCCCACCAGCAAACCGTCCTCCTCCACCAGTTTCCACCCCCGGTGCCCCCCGTGCTCCCCGCAAAATACCCAGTCCCCTTCCCGAAATCGCGTCACCTCCGAACCCACCGCCACAATCGGACCCACCACCTGATATCCCACGCGGGCGGGGTAATTGCCCCCACCAAATCCATGCTCCGTCAACAACCGGTGTCGTTCCGTACCGTTGGTCACAGCACTGTAGACGGTTTCGATAAGTACTTGTTTAGGTCCAGGATCCTGTGGAGCTTCCAGGTCATAGAATCCTACCTCACCTTGCGCCACAAATTCCAGACCGATCTGTTTCATACTAGTCCCTCTCAACCGATAAAAATTGCTTGTCATTCATCTCGTAACGCATCAAATCGACTTTTTTGTCCAGTGTTGCTACCGGATCCTCTAGTCGGGAAATAAAAACGACGGATGAAGTAAGTCAAGTTTCTTCTTGACGTCCGATGAACTTGTGTATTATTTCCCTGGGACCATGACCGATTGAAGGGTGCGGTGGATATCAAAATAATAATACTGGGCAGCCTGGAAGCCTACGAGAAAGAGAATGACCGGGAGTAGGATGACGATGAGTCCGACTGGCTGTAGCCAATGAACATAAAGCGACGGCTCATGCCAATCCTCGGAATATCAATCCCATAGCGACAAGGATATGGAGGCAATGGCGAACATCATCATACAGAACAGTGAGTCTCTGGATCTTTATCTTCGAGAACTGACCTCTCTAACGCCTCTCTCGAGAGAAGAAGAGGTCAAACTGGTCA
>JAPUJS010000099.1 GCA_027296045.1 bacterium
CGTGGGTTTCGTGTGGGGGCTTGTCGGGCGGTAAGGGGTTTCGTGATCCAGCAAACAAAAAGGCGATCCGTTTTGAAACGGATCGCCTTTTTGTTCACCTGCCCAGAAAACGCGCTATTCATCCTCCTGGGGTGCGGGTTCGGGCGGCTGGGTCATGAAACTTGCCACGGCCCGATCCACTGTATCCAGGGTCCGAAAAAGCCCCGACAACTGGGTCACCATCATAATACTCTCGATGCGTTTGGTCACCCCTGCCAATCGCATATCGCCCCCCTCCTTCCGCACCGTGATCAAACTGGATGTTAACACGCCCAGCATCGAACTGCCAAACCACTTCACCCTCGAAAAGTCCACCACGACTTTGTTGATCCCACCCAGAATCAACTGCTTGATGCGGCTGTGAAAAGCGGCAACCTCCGGGCCGTCCATCAATGCGCCCGACACAGTCAACACCGCCACATCTTCCCGAATTTCTTCTCGAATTCTCATAAACTACTCTGTTTCTTGAACCGGCGCGGGTTCGGGCGGCTGAGTGCTAAAGCTTGCCACGGCCCGGTCCACGGTATCTATTGTCCGGAAAATCCCCGACAGCCGGGTCACCATCATAATGCTTTCAATCTTCTTGGTAATCCCCGTCAGCCGCAAGTCTCCCCCCTCGTTCCGCAACGTGGTCAAACTGGCCGTCAGTACCCCCAGCATTGAACTGCCAAACCATTTCACTTTTGAGAAATCCACCACCACGTTTTTGATCCCATCCTTGACCAGCCGCTTGACATGGTCCTGAAAAGGCCCCACCTCCGGACCGCTCATCAAAGCCCCGGTCACTGTCAACACGGCTACATTGTCCCGAATCTCTTCTTTGATATTCATACATATGCCTCCTTAGGCCTGGAACACAGGATTATTCCGTATCATAACGCATTCGCTTCGTTGCAGGTCCATATATAATAAAGGGGAAGCGCCGAAAAATCAATAAGAAGAATGAGCCCCCCTTCAAAAATGTCCTGACGAATGCCATGTTTATGCTTACCATTGAAGAACCCGGTGCTTCTGTTGGCCTATTTCTCAATTTTTTCAATACTATATCTCTATACTTTTCAATTTTTTATGAACCACACAACCCTCTTTCTCATCGCAACCCTCTGTAATTTCCTCACCACGCCCCTTCATGCGGAAGACCAGGCCTACCTGACCCGGGGATATCGTCTGACCGCTTTGCCCCTGGCCGGGTTCAGTTCCGATGACGGTCCCGGATACGGCTTTCGCCTCAACCTGTTTCGCTACGACGGCCAAACCATTCCCTACCACAGGGCCTATGCGCTTCAGTTTTTTTTCACCACCAAAGGCAAGTGGGCTCATCGCCTCAAAGTCGACTTGCCCAACCTGGGTCCGAACCAGCGGTTTGAAATCGATGTTCGATACGACAAAGAAGACTTTGCAAACTACTTTGCAGAACTTACCGACCGGGAAATTGACGGCTACACCAAAGAACAACAGACCTTCCGCCAGCACTACCCCACATTGGGGGCACGTTGGATTCGAACCCTGAATGGCCCCTGGCGTTTTCGCACCGGCTTCATCGCCGGCCACACCACCATCACCCCCAACGACCCGCAAGGCGGCCTGCTCCGTCTGCTCCATCCACCAGGGGCAGACGGGGGCACGCTCTTCCGGGTACACGCCGCCCTGCGTTATGATACCCGCGACAATTACCTCAATGGCAGTCGGGGCTTCCTGGAAGAATTCCTGGTCGAATACGGCTACGGAGAAGGCGGGCGATTCAACGGCGGACAGGCCTGGTATGAACACCGACACTTCCTGCCTTTGACCCGGACCCTGACCCTGGCCCAACGTGGCCAGATCACCCTCACCTGGGGCGATGTGCCATTTTATGAACAACCCAAACTGGGCAGCAGCAAAACCGTGCGTGGCCTTGCTCCGGCACGGAAACGGGGCGAAGGCCGCATTCTCATCAACAACGAACTTCGCTGGCAGGGCTTCCTCGTCTCCCAGTCTCGCAGTATTTATCTGGGTAGCATCCTCTTTGCAGACATCGGACAAATTTTCAAACACGGCCCTTCCCTTTCCCGTTGGGAACTGGGTGCGGGTGCCGGCTTGCGCATGTACTGGTTCAGCACCATTATGCGGATGGACCTGGGTAGGTCCAAAAACCACACCGGTCTGTATATGCGCTTTGCCCAAACTTTCTAAAAAAATTTCGGGTTCTGACTTCAAGCCCGAAACACGGAACCTGTATGCTCCTCTTCCTCATCCGACCCATCGTTCGCTTTGCACTCTGGATCTTCTTTCGCAACGTCGACCTTCGCGGGCATGGGCAAGTCCCCCAGGGCCGTCCGGTTATCTTTACGGCCAACCACCCCAATGTGATGCTGGACGCATTGCTCCTTAGCCGGTTCGCCCCCGGAGAAACCCCGCGATTCATCGGCAAAAGCACCCTCTTCAAAAATCCGCTCTACGCCTGGTTTCTGGGTGCCCTCGGCGCCATCTCCGTATCCCGAACCCAGGACAAAGGCAGCCGCATATCCAGCAACCGGGCCATGCTCCGGGCCGCCCAGAACACCCTCAAAGAAGGCCACTCCCTGGCCCTGTTTCCCGAAGGAGTCAGCCACGCCGACCCCAAAGTGCGCGATCTCAAAACCGGGGCCGCCCGCATTGCCCTGCGCACAGGGGCCGAATCGGACGGCCGGGACGACATCTGCATCGTCCCGGTGGGTCTTACCTACTCCGACCCGGGCACCTTTCGAAGCGATGTCGCCCTCCATTTTGGCGAACCCATTGAAGTGACACCCTTTCTCGAAATATATCGGGAAAATCGAAGCGACGCTGAAAAAGCGCTTACGGACCGCATCCAGGAACGGCTGATTGCCCTGACCCGACACATCGACAACCAGGGCCTGGAAGCCATTATTCAAAACCTTTCCGCAATCTATTCCGACACCCTGGCCGCCGATCTTCCCGACACGGATACCCTCAGCCAGGAACTCCGTGCCGAGCAGGAAATCATTCGGGCGGTCCACCATTTTTCGGAAACAGACCCGGACCTGGTCCTTGCCTTCGGCAGGCGTCTCCGGGCACACCAGCGAAAGCTCCGGCACTTTCGCCTCAACCCCGTTCAAGACACACCGGTTCAAACCGCACGCCTGATCCTCGCCCTCCTGTTCGCCCCCCCCGCCTCCTACGGCTTTCTCACCAATGCACTGCCCTATTACCTCCCCCGCCTGTTCGCCCGACCCTATGGCCATGAGCCCGAAATGATCGCCACCGTCAAGCTGGCCATCGGCGCAGCCCTGTTCCCCCTCTATTATGGACTCCTCTTTGGAATCGCCTATGCCCTCACCGATGCCCGAATAGCACTCCTTTTCACGATCTCCCTGCCTATCTCCGGCTTCTTCACGCTCTTTTACCACGAATCCATCTGGCACCCCCTCCGCTTGATTCGGAAAATCACGCCGAAGGCCAAAACGTTCTTACAACGCCTCGCCCAGGAACGTGCCGAACTCCTCCATGAACTCAACAACCTCAAAGTCCGCTACCTAAAAGAACAGGGTCAAACAAACAAACCGGAAGCCTAAAACCCCTATGCAAAATCGAAAAACTATCTTTGGCTGGGCCATGTATGACTGGGCAAACTCCGCCTTTGCCACCTCCGTCATGGCCGGATTTTTTCCCATCTTCTTCAAACAATACTGGAGCGTCGGAGCCGATCCGGTTGTCAGCACCGCCAGGCTGGGCCTGGCCAACTCCATTGCCGGCATCGTGGTCGCCCTGCTGGCCCCCATCCTGGGCGCCATTGCCGACAAGGGCAATTCCAAGAAACGTTTCCTCATCTGTTTTGCCTATCTCGGTGTCGTCATGACCGCCGCTCTCTCCCTGGTCTCAAAAGGCAACTGGCCCCTGGCCGCCGGCCTCTTTGTCTGCGCCACCATCGGCTTTTCGGGCGGCAACATCTTCTACGACGCCTTCATCACCACCGTGGCCCCCAAAAACAGAGAAGACTTCATCTCCGCCCTGGGCTTCTCACTGGGCTACCTGGGCGGCGGCCTTCTGTTTGCCCTCAACGTCTGGATGACCCTCAGCCCCACCACCTTTGGCTTTGCCGACACAGGCGAAGCCGTTCGTTTTTCGTTCCTTTTGGTCGGCATCTGGTGGGCCGTCTTCACAATCCCCCTCCTCCTGTTTGTCAGTGAACCCGAAGGTGACGACACCGCCTCCGATGTCAACATGATCACCGCAGGGTTTCATCAGCTTCGAGACACTTTTCACGAAATCCGCCACCTGAAAACCATCAGCCTTTTCCTCATTGCCTACTGGCTCTATATCGACGGCGTGGACACCATCATCCGCATGGCCGTCGACTACGGCATGTCCATCGGCCTGGCCACCACCGATTTGCTCCAGGCCCTGCTCATCACCCAATTCGTCGGGTTTCCCGCTGCGATAGGCTTCGGCTATTTAGGAGGAAAAATCGGGGCGCAAAGAGCCATCCTGATGGTCATCATCATCTACTTTTTCGTCTCCATCTGGGCCGCCTTCCTGGACACCCAACGGGAATTTTATACCCTGGCCGTCATCATTGGCCTCACCCTGGGCGGCATTCAGGCCCTCAGCCGTTCCTTATACGCCCGCATCATCCCTTCAGACAAATCGGCCGAATACTTCGGCTTTTACAACATGCTCGGCAAATTCGCCGCCGTCATCGGCCCTGTCCTGATGGGCGGCGTGGGCCTCCTCGTCCGCGATTTAGGCTACAGCAGCGACCTTGCCTCCCGCGCCTCCATCGCCTCCATTTCCATCCTCTTCATCGCAGGCGGCATTCTCTTTTCCTTTGTGGATGAAGAAAAAGGGAAACAGGAGGCCCAATATCTTTCCCAAAATTAAACACCCTTTTAAAGCACAAAAAGCCCCGCTGGATTTCACCAGCGGGGCTTTTTTAGAGGTAGCGCGAGAACGCTCCAGTTCAACCCGAAGCGTCGGCCATTCACAAACTGGTTCCTCCACAGCCTCCAGGGCAACCGTATCAATTTGAATCAATTTTCACCCGTTTCATCCAAAATACCATAGCCCCGCATCTTCCGATACAGGGTACTACGGGCAATGCCCAGGATTTTGGCCGTTCGCGACTGGTTGCCTCCCGTGCGTTCCAAAACCTGTTTGATATACACGGTTTCCAGTTCATCCAGGGTTAGCCCCTCCTCCACTGCCTGGCTCAATAGTGTCTCTTCAAGTGACGGAACAGGATCTGGTGACCCATCCGGCTCGGTGCGAGCCTCCTGTTCCTCCTCGGAAGAATCCGGAACTGTTGGCTCGGAATCTACCCCTCTGTGACCTCGAATCCGATCCAGGCGAGATGTCAGGGCAGACACAACCACTGCAGAAACAGCCGAGGCCGTGAAAAATACCGTCCATTTTGAAATCCGCATCCATCAAATCCTTTTGGTTAAAAACAAGCATACGACCCATTGTTCAAGGTCCGACCCGATCAAAACATCAGCACGCCCCGAGCATTTTTCCCCGCAGCCAGATCGTCCAAAGCCTGCTGGGCATCCTCAATGGGATAGGTCTGCGTAATCAATTCGTCGAGCTTGAGCTTGCCTGTGCGATACATATCAAACATCTTGGGCATATCCACCCGCTGCCTGGCAGAGCCATAAAACGACCCCAACAGCTTTTTTTCATCTCGCGGGATGGCCGCCGCCGGGATGGCCACATCCATCCCCGGAGGCGCCAGGCCTATCACGGTCACGGTCCCACCCCGCCTGGCGCTGTCGTAGGCCTGTCGAATAACGGTCGCATTCCCGATTGCCTCAAACGTATAATCTGCACCGCGTCCTCCGGTCAACTCCCGAATGCTGGTGACCGGATCGGCATCGCTGGCATTCACCACATGGGTGGCACCAAATTGCTGTGCAAATTCCAGCTTCACCGGGTTCACATCCACCGCAATAATCTGATTCGCACCCGAGACCGCTGCCCCCTGAATGACATTGAGCCCCACACCCCCGGCCCCAAAAACGGCCACCGACGATCCGGCCTGCACCCTGGCCGTATTAATCACCGCCCCCACCCCGGTCATCACACCACAACCCACCAGAGCGGCTTTGTCGAGCGGAAGTTCGGGATCAATGGGAATCACACTGGTTTCATGGACCACGGCGGCTTCACTCATCGTGCCCAGCCCCGTCATTTGATAGATGGGTTCTCCGTTCAAACGAAAGGGGCGATTGCCATTGGGCAACATTGAAGCGCCCGTTTGCGCACTGGTTTCACACAGGTTCGGTTCCCCAATCGTGCAATAATAACATTTTCCACACTGAGGAATAAATGCCAGCACCACGTGGTCGCCGAGCTGCACCGTCGTAACCTGTGAGCCCACGGCTTCCACCACACCGGCCCCTTCATGCCCCAGTACGATTGGATAGTTTTTGGGAATCGTGCCATCCATCACAGAATAATCACTGTGGCAAACCCCGCTGGCCGCCATCTTGACCCGTACTTCATCTTCCTGCACATCCTCCAGTTCCACCTCTTCCACAACAACCGGCTCATTCACAACGTGTAACACAACAGCTTTCATGAAAAAATCTCCAGGGAAATATGGAAAACGCAGAGGCACAGGGAAGAAGTAAGCACATTTTTCAGCTGAAAGCAAACGAGAAGCACAGCGTATGGAGAAAGATCCATCAGCGGCACCCGATTTCTCTTTACTTCCGTTCTGGACAAACCCTATCTTCTACCCAAAATTCCTCTTGGGGAATATCGGTATAAGGAAGGGGAGATCGATGGACAAAGATGAAATCACAGGCAGGTGTCTGTGCGGCCAGGTGAGTTACCAGGTGACTGGAAAGCCCCTGCACGCTACGATCTGCCACTGTGCCAATTGTCGCCGTGCCAGTGGGGCACAATCGGTGGCCTGGCTTACCTTTTCTGCCGAGAATTTTTCATTTTCTGAACCCCCATCGCAATACCGTTCCGAAACCGAGGCGATCTGGTCATTCTGTGGCCGTTGCGGCACCACGCTTGCCTATCAACACAACCGACGGCCAGGCGAGATCGATCTGACAGTCGGGAGCTTGGACGATCCGGAAGCGTTTCCGCCAACACAACAGGTGTCGGTAGATGAAAAGCTTTCCTGGACGTAGGCGCTGGGAGATCCTGATACAAGGGATCGGTCCGCGGTAGATCCCCAAGAGCCTGATGTGAAAAAGCCCCTGACCTGGGAAGTAAGTCAGGGGCTTTTTGGTGTTTCGAATGGCACAATCTCAGCATCCCTTATCTTTCTGATCTAATGCCACGGCACTTCCAGGTCCAGTTCTTCAGCCAGGTTTTCCAGCCTTTCCTGGTGTCTTGGTCCTACAGGAATACCTGCTTCTTGATAGGTCCGCTCCCGTTCTGCCTCGGGTCCGCCAGGCAGGTGGGATTGCTCAAACCCTTCTAAAGGTGTCAAGGTTTTGACTTGCCGGACATACGCATCCATTTCCTGTTTAAACAGGTCCGGATCTGCAAACAGATCGATCCGGAAGGTGATTACAAGAGCACCTTGATTTGCCCCTGAATACTCCTTTACTGCTCTTTCTTCTTCCAAGGGCACTCCTGCCAGAAATCCGCCCCAAATCTGACAAATCGCTCCCAATCCAATGGACCTGAAAACCATTCCCGGTGCCAGCCGTGCAATCTCTTCTCGATGTGGAGAACTTGCATAAAGATCGTGCATCGCCCCAAAATCGAGCACCAGAGGATCTTCCCCGTCCCCTGGGCTACAGAACGACATCGGAGATCCGCCTCCTGCACTGTAAATCGACTTTCCCTCAGACAGGTTTAATTGAGCACCTGAGGTGACAAAGGTAAGTAGATCGTGCCCCACAGTAAGCCTAGAATAGATCCCTGCTGCTCCAAAATGTCCATGGTTTCGAGAAGACATGAGGCCAACTCCCTGTGCTTTGGCTTTTTCAATTGCCTTCAAGGTGCCTTCATACGCAGGAAAGTATCCCAGACCCCCGTCGCCGTCCATGGTGACACTTAAAGGCGTTTCATTTATGACTTGCACATTCGGGTTAGGATTCAGTTTTCCATCCCGCATCAGCCTCGCATAGGTTGCAATCTGCTGTGTGCCATGGCTGAACACCCCCCTTAAATCGTTCGTAACAAGCAGTTTTGCAAGGAGTTCTGCTTTTTCTTTCGGTAATCCGACTTTCTGTGCCGCCTGTGAGACAAAAGTATAGAGATCTTTCTCAGACACCCGGATAGAGGTTTCAGGAGGTTGATTCATAATCTATCTGCCTTTCTCAATAACGGTTAAAGAACGGTGCGCTTTGTAGCAATGCTTGCCTCTACAGGGCATCTTACCCAATTTATGTATCCGAGTCAACAAGGTCTCTACCCCTTATAACCATTCTATCGGTCGCCATTCCCACCTTGCCATTCCCATTCGGGCACCCTATCTTCCTCTAAATGCCATTCGTCAACCCCGACCCGGACAAAGATCGCTCCAAAGCCTGAATCCACAAACCAAACGGAAAAGAGGGTGCCCATGCGGCTTAAAGACAAGATAGCCATCGTCATTGGGGCCGGGCAGACGCCGGGAGAGACAATTGGCAACGGAAGAGCAACCGCGATTCGCTTTGCCAGGGAGGGTGCGCAGGTTCTTCTTGTAGACAAACGCATCGAGTCTGCAGAAGAAACGGCCCTCATGATCTCAAACGAGACCCGTGCAGCATCGGTCCTCGGTGCAGACATTACGGTCGAAAATGAGTGTCAGACCATCGCCGATACCTGTGTCGATCGCTACGGACGCATCGATATCTTGCATAACAACGTTGGCACCACGGAAGGCGATGCCGGCACCGTCGACCTGACCGAGGAAAACTGGCAGCGACTCATGGACATCAACCTCAAAGGCCTGTTTCTCATCAGTAAGCATGTGCTCCCCGTGATGCGCGCCCAGAAAAATGGCGTCATCATCAACATCTCCTCCACCGCGTCCCTATGCTCCCGGACCACCCTTGCCTACAAAACTAGCAAGGCCGGGGTCAATGCCATCACCCAGAACCTCGCCATTGAAAATGCGCCATACGGAGTGCGCGTAAATGCTATATTACCCGGCCTGATGGACACGCCAATGGCCATCGAACGACGGGTCCGAGAGCAGGGTGTAGACCGGGAAACGGTTCGCCGGGAACGTGATGCGCAGGTGCCGCTTGGACAAAAAATGGGAACAGCGTGGGACGTAGCTGCTGCTGCCGTATTCCTCGCCTCAGACGAGGCAAAGTACATTACGGGTGTCCTTCTCCCCGTAGATGGCGGCTTGAGTGCGCGGATTGGGTGAGACCACCCGTAAGATGGCGTCA